>CAYZMA010000053.1:0-2526 GCA_964479405.1 uncultured Candidatus Saccharibacteria bacterium | reverse complement strand
AAACATTAAAAGAAAGAAAGATACGCCTAGAGGGCTGTAAATATGTTGATAAGATAATTACATATACTGATGAGATTGACCTATTTAATCTTTTAAAAAAATTAAATCTAGACATACGTTTTATGGGGGCAGATTGGAAAAACAAACCCAATTATTCAAGAGATAGATTGCCAGAGATGAAAGTAATTTACAATAGCCGTAATCATAATTATTCATCAAGCAATCTTCGAAAAAGGATAATTGAAAATAAGTAAACATGCTAGACTGATTAAATATGGAGCAAATTAAAAACTTCCTTTTTGTAAATACAAATACAAGACAAACTATAATAAAAAATACTTTTTGGCTTTTTTTGAGTGAAATCTCCGGCCGTTTACTAAAAATGGGGCTAGTCGTCTACGCCGCTAGAGTTTTGGGCGCAAGTGGTTGGGGTCTTTTCTCTTATGCAATATCTGTAGCTTCTTTATTGACTATGTTCGCAGACATTGGAATAAGTGATTTGGTGATTAGAGAAATAACTCAAAAAAAAGAAGGCCATCAGACTTTCATTTCCACAGCATTATTATTAAAAATAATAGTACTCATAATGAGTATTCTTTTGGTAATTTTTATAAGCCCATTTATATCTCACATACCACAAGCAAATTCTCTTTTCTTTTTAGTAGCGCTTATCTTGTTTTTTGATTCAATGAGAGAGCTTGGACTTTCTATAAATAGAGCTTCTGAAAAAATGGAGAGAGACATGGTGGTTAAGGTTGTTACTAATGCTTCTATTTTTATTTTGGGAGTTTTGTTGTTAAAAATAAAATTATCTCCAGAATCCATTGCCCTGGCTTACGCTATAGGCAGTGCCATAGGATTTCTTTCCATAGCAATCATTATAAGAAAAGATCTGAAGAAGTTACTCGCAAAAGTAGACTTAAGGATATTTAAAATAATTATAAAAACAACTTGGCCATTTGTATTCATTACTTTGATTGGGGTGATTATGGGAAACATAGACATATATATGCTTGGTATTTGGAAAAATGCTGGAGAGATTGGACTTTACGCTTCGGTCCAGAGAATACAGCAGTTTATTATGATATTACCTTCGACCATTTCCGTGGCTGTCTTCCCCTTAATGTCACGACTGGTAAATGTTGATAAGAACCAATTTAGAATTATTTTAGAAAAAACTCTTTCTATGATTTTGCTAATCGGAATCCCAATATCACTCGGCGGAATACTTTTAGCTGACCAGCTCATTTTAAAAGTTTTTGGTCAAGGTTATGTGGGTGCAATCCCAATATTTCGGGTGTTTATGTTAATGTTATTAATTTCTTTCCCTCTTATTTTATTATCTAACGCAATTTTTGCTCACAATAAACAGCGGAGTCTCGCCCCGGCATACTCGCTAGGAATCCTGGCTAATATTATATTCAACCTGCTTCTTATTCCGAAATTTGGAGCTGTAGGCTCAGCCATAGCAACACTTGTCTCTACGGGAACCATTACTGTTTTCATTTGGATGAAATTAAAAACGATAAATGATTTTGCAATCCTCAAAAATTTGAAGAAATCTTTTTATGCCACTTTGATTATGATCTGTTTCATTTTTCTTTTGAAATATTTTGAAGTGGGTGTCATACTAAATATTATTGTGTCAGCAATAATATATTTATTTACTCTTTTATTGCTCAAAGAGTCAATTTTCAAAGACATAAAAGAAATGATAAGAAAATAATTTGGGTAGAAATTTTTGTAAATCTATACTATAATGAAAAAATTGGCGGGTAATTTACCTCAAAAAAATGAAAAACAACACAAAAGGTATAATATTAGCAGGGGGCAACGGAACTAGGCTCTATCCACTAACAATAGCCATTAGCAAACAGCTTTTGCCGGTTTACGATAAGCCGATGATTTTTTACCCATTGTCAATTTTAATGTTGGCTGGAATCAGAGAAATTTTAATTATTTCAACTCCAAGCGATTTACCAAACTTTAAGAAACTTTTAGGTAATGGAAAAAATTTTGGATTAAAATTATCATACGCCGAACAACCGTCCCCTGATGGATTAGCTCAAGCTTTTATTATTGGAGAAAAATTTATAGGTAAAAGTAATGTGGCAATGATTCTGGGTGATAATATTTTTTATGGTAATGGTCTAATAAAAATTCTGAAAGAAGCAGTAAAAAATAAAAACCGTGCTACTATTTTTGGATATTACGTAAATGACCCGGAAAGATTTGGAGTTGTTGGATTTAATAAAAAAGGTAAAGTTATTTCTATTGAAGAAAAACCTAAAAATCCAAAATCTAATTACGCTGTTACTGGTCTTTATTTTTATGACAATAGAGTTATTAATTTCGCTAAAAAGATTAAACCGAGCGGTCGTGGAGAACTAGAAATAACAAGCATTAATCAACTGTATTTAGATGCCGGACATTTAGATGTTAAATTGTTGGGTCGCGGATTTGCCTGGTTGGACACCGGCACAATGACTTCTCTGATGAATGCAAACGATTTCGTTAAAATAATTG
>CAYZMA010000052.1:2334-2894 GCA_964479405.1 uncultured Candidatus Saccharibacteria bacterium | reverse complement strand
AAAGAATAATGACCATAGGAAAAATCGGTGATATTGGCTCGTAATTTAGACGTTTCTTTGCGCACCCCTTGAGCCACGACGACAATCAGACCAAAATCCGGAGTAAAAAGATAGAGCAATTTACTGTCTTCGGAACGTGGTCGATATTGTAAGATAAAACCTTCGGTATGATAAAGGCGATGGGACATTTACTCATTAGAAAAGATTTCTAAGTAAATTGGCGTATCGGCAATTTCACCAATCAGTGATTGCTCCGAGGTTAAAGTCGAGAAATCAATATCGAGCAAGCCGGCTGATTGTTTAATTTCATTTAGATACTTTTCAACAAGAACTTTGATGGGATTATCAACAGACATTTTGACATTGATTTTATCTCCGGCAACAAGTTTTTTTTGTTTGCGCCAATCTTGAATCAGACGAATCAGTTCGCGGACCAAGCCTTCGGCCTGCAAATCAGAACTTATCGTCGTTTCTAATTGTAGAGGTTCAGCGAGCGTCGAATCACAAATAATTTCTTTGACGGGCTTTTCTTTTAAGTCGGAAGTTGTGATAAAAGTAAT
>CAYZMA010000052.1:0-2324 GCA_964479405.1 uncultured Candidatus Saccharibacteria bacterium | reverse complement strand
CACAAATAATTTCTTTGATATTTAATTCATCTTTTATTAAGTCGAGTAAATCTTCTTGGCTGGCAAATAAATTTTCACGCAAAGTTAAACTGGCTAATGGTTGTCGCACCTTGATCCCCGCCGACATCCGCAACTCTAAACCTAAGGTCACAATTTTTCTTACTTCTGACATTTTTTCCGTCAAATCTTGGTCAAAATCTTTTTTAGTTGGCCAAGTGGTCAAATGAACACTCTCGGCTGATTGGTTTTTAGTTAGACGCAAATAAATATCCTCGGCCACAAAAGGCGCGAAAGGGGCCAACACTTTAGCGGTCTCAATCAAAACAAACAATAAAGTATTGTTGGCCTCTTCTCTCACCAAGGTTTCTTCACTGCGAAAACGATCACGCGAACGACGAAGGTACCAATTGGATAAATCATCAATAAAACCATCGAGAGCCCAAATCACTCGGTCCAATTTATAAAGCTCCAACTCACTTTCTACCTTGGCTATCAATTCATTTAAACGCGAGATGATCCAACGATCCAAAACATGATGAGATGAAGGCAGGCTAATTTCGCCACCAGTTACATTGCCATATAGTTCCAAAAAACTGACCACGTTCAGCAGACGGGCAATGATTTTGCGACTAATCTCGCCCACCCCCTTTTCCGAAAAATTAAGATCTTCCGCATGAACCACCGGCGATGACAACATATAGAGTCGCACCGCATCGGCGCCATATTTATCAAATAATTCCTGTGGGTCGGAATAATTTTTCAAATGTTTGGACATCTTTTGACCATCTTCCGCTTGAACCATGCCATTAACGACCACATTTTTGAATGGGCTTTTGCCGAACAGCCCGACTCCCAAAACAATCAAAGTGTAAAACCAGCCTCGAGTCTGATCTTGACCCTCGGCGATAAAATCAGCTGGAAAACCTAGGCCAGTTTCAGGATTGAATTCCGGCTGAGCTTGACCCAGAAAATGATTTTGACCATAAGGCATCGAGCCGGATTCAAACCAACAATCAAAAACATCCAGCACTCTTTTCATGTCTCCGCCACAAGCGCAGGACATTTTTACTTCATCAATATATGGCCGATGATAATCCAAATCAAAATTGGCGTTGTGGGGATAAGATTTAAAATTTAATGGTCTAACTTCGGCATTATTCATACCGGTTTCTTTCCAACCGACTTTTTCTAAAGTTCTATTATCAATTCCAGCTGAAGAAAAAACCATTGCCCGTAAAGGTAAACCATGGCTGACAATTAAGATATTTTTGCCAAGATATTTATCTTCCAAATCAAACAAGACGGCCATAACGCGAGCCTTCATTGCCATCACCGTCTCTCCACCATCAGGCGCTTTTTCAATTTTATCTTTTATGGTTGGTAATTCTTTTTCGTACGCGGTCCAACTTTGACCGTCCAACACTCCAACATTTATTTCTCTTAAACCGTCGGCCAACTCAATCGGCACTCCCAACTCTTGAGCTAAAATTTCCGCTGTCTCTTTAGCTCGACGAAACGGTGAAGAAATAACCAGATCAATTTTTTCAGCCTGTAATTTCTTGGCCGTTGCCATAACTTGATTTTTGCCCTCGGCCGTCAAACCATCTTTATTTTCATTTTTAAAACTAATTCGATTATCGAGATTACTAACAGCTTGGCCATGACGCATTACCCAATAATTATTTTTAACCGATTGACCAGCTTGTTGCAATTCTGCCAGTGAACCAAAAACTTTTTTCTCTTGGCATTGATCACACCGCCAGACCGGTAAAGGCGCGCCCCAATACCGCGTTCGAGAAATCGCCCAATCACGCGCCCCCTCTAGCCATTTACCGAAACGACCCTCTTTGATATTGTCTGGCACCCAATTGACAGTTCGGTTTTCGACCACCAATTTATCTTTAATCGCCGTCACTTTTACAAACCACGATGAAGTGGCGTAATTGAGTAGTGGCGTATCACAGCGCCAACAATGCGGATAGGAGTGGGTTATTTTTTCTTTATTAAAATAATTACCGTGTTCTTGGAGGTAACGAATAACAGCAATGTCGGCTTCTAGCCTGGTTTTTTCATTTTCACTTTTTGGCTTAACAGCCATACCGGCAAAATCGGTTACTTCCGGCTTAAAAATGCCGTTCATGGCGACAGGCTGAATAAAAGGCAAATTTTCTTTTTGCCCCAAATTCATATCATCCTCCCCAAAAGCTGGGGCAATATGCACGACCCCTGTACCATCTTCAGTCGTGACAAAATCGGCGCCATAAATTTTCCAACCATTGTCGCGATTTTTTAAAGTCTCATCTTTCGAGTAATAATCAAAAACC
>CAYZMA010000051.1:1396-3303 GCA_964479405.1 uncultured Candidatus Saccharibacteria bacterium | reverse complement strand
ATATGACCAGATTATATCACGATTGCCTTTTCCGCAAAATTCGAGTAAAATGACTCAACAATAACTAATGCCGGAGTGGCGGCCCCAGTAGCAGAGCAAACTCGCTAAGGGATAAAAATGGCTAGCGCGCAGACGACATTTTTGAATAAGTTTTTGAAAATTAAATATTATGCCGGAGTGGCGGAATGGCAGACGCGCACGACTCAAAATCGTGTCTCGAAAGGGGTGAGGGTTCAAGTCCCTCCTCCGGCACCAGTAGTAATTTCGTGTAAATTTTAATTTAAGTTTTTCTTTTTTTAATTTTTCTGTTAGCCTTTTGGCATGCCTAAAAAATTACCAAAAATCCTAGTTATCCTCGGTCCGACCGCTAGCGGTAAAACCGCCCTATCTATTAAACTAGCCAAAAAAATAAATGGTGAAATTATCAGTGCCGACTCACGCCAAGTTTATCGCGGCATGGATATTGGTACCGGCAAGGTGACCAAAAAAGAGATGGTTGGCATCCCCCACCATCTGCTGGATGTGGCTGATCCCAAGCGAGTTTTTTCCGTCGCTCAATATCAAAAACTGGCCAACAAAGTGATCGCCGATATTTTAAAACGAGATAAAATGCCGATTATTTGTGGTGGTACCGGCCTTTACATTGATAGTGTTATAGACGGTCTAATTTTGCCCGCTGTTCCACCTAATAAAAAATTACGTCGAGATTTGGCGGAAAAATCAGTCGTCGAACTTTTCGCTATTCTCAAAAAACTCGACCCGAGACGTGCTAAAAATATCGACAGTAAAAATCCGGTTCGTTTGATCCGCGCTATTGAAATTGCCAAGCAACTTGGTACCGTGCCAACATTAAAAAAATCTCCCCAATACGATTGCCTAAAAATTGGCATCGATCCTGAACCGGAAATTTTACGGACCAAAATCCATGATCGACTGATCATGCGCTTGCGTCAAGGCATGATAGATGAAGTTAAAAAATTGCACGTCCAAGGCGTTAGTTGGCAACGACTGGAAGATTTTGGTTTGGAGTATCGCTATCTGGCGCGTTTGCTACATCCGTCAACTGGCGGAAAAATAACTAAATCAGAAATGATTGACCAACTAGAAAAAGAAATTGTAAAATACTCTAAGCGCCAAATGACTTGGTTCAAACGGGATAAAAAAATTAAGTGGGTTAAAGATTATCGCGAAACGGAAAAAATTTTAACTCAAAGATCGGCTGATTTTTTCGAAAAATCTACTTCCACCAAGATTTAATTTTGGACCACCAACCAGTCTTGCTTGCTTCTGGCTTGTCAGTCAAATCAGCGCCAACTTCTGGTTTTTGCCATTCAGCTGGTTGGCCAATCATCGACGATACAGCATTCTCCGCGATGTCATTTTTTAATTCCGCTATTTTCTCTATCTCTTTATTTTGGCGATAAAAACCAGTTTTTATTTTCTCAATATCGGCCATACTGGCACCGGCCTTTTTCAGTTCCTCAATGGTGATATTACTAAATTTGTTTTTTGGCTCTAAAATATCCCGCCATTTTTTAGGTAAATAATCAAGAGGAATTTTTTCTTTTTTGATCCGTTCAAAAACATTATTGACAGCCAGTGGAGAAGAGAAACTACTTTTATCAGCTGTGGCTTCGAGGATTTCATCTTTGGTAAAAATCATTTTATTTTTTGCCAAAAAACCACCTGCTTGTCTTTTTAAAATATGTTCCTGCCAAATTTTTGGCAGATCATTAAAATGGATAGTATCTTGGACCACCATTTCAGGAGAATTTTCGGGCATTAAATGATCCTGACCAGCCTCGGGAAAATATTCTTGTTTTTTCATAATTTTAATTATATAACAATTAGCTAAAATTTAAAAAGAAATCTTGAGTGAATAGGCGGGCCCACCCCGACTCGAACGG
>CAYZMA010000051.1:0-1386 GCA_964479405.1 uncultured Candidatus Saccharibacteria bacterium | reverse complement strand
ATGTTTTACCATTGAAACTATAGGCCCGTGTTTTTAATAAATTGATCTGCAATGGCTATGATTTTTCTCCTTAATGATATATCGTAATAATTAATACGAACACAACCTTCGTAGCCTTCTTTTTTATTGACACCAGTATGAGGTTTTCTATATGGCCTCATAAAGTGATCTCTGGAAATTCTAGCTGTTTTTGACCAAAAATTCAACTGCTTTTCCTCATCATGATAATAGTGCAGATGAACGCAAACGCTAAACTTTTTTTCGTCTATGTCGAAGCCGCTCCTCAACATCTTTAAAAAAAGACGATCATATTAGGATCAGAATTAGAAAAACTTAAAACGCTTCTTGGCCCCTTACTCCCCTCGCAAGCATAAAGTAAAGAGCAGACCAATTTAGCCATATTTTTATCAATTTTAATTTTTTTTACTAAATCCAAAGCATAGTCTTTGGCTATTTTTTCTTTCTGTCTAGTAATTTCATGATGCGTTTTAATCGACATTTCCTGTCCTTTTGTCAGTTTTGATGCAATTATTTTTTTTGCCTTGTTTGAAAGTTTTAAATCTTTCACCCATAAAGAAACAGTACTCTTGGATACTCCTACAGCCTGACTAATTTCACCCATAGAAAAACCTTTTTCCCTTAACTTAATTGCTTTATTTTTTTCTTCTAATTTCATACCAGAACATACGGTTATGTAACTCATATTCTATCATAAAAAAAACACCAAAAGAAAAGCCCCATAAAGCTCGTTTCGCTCGCCACGGGGCCCGCCCAGAGGACTATTTCTTGATTTCAGTGTGTTTGGTTTGTTTTTTGCACCATTTACAATACTTTTTGAGCTCAATTTTGCGCTCAACTTTTTTCTTGTTTTTACTACTCCAGTAGTTGATGCGCTTACAATCCTTGCAAGCCAGTTTGATGAGAAAATCTTGGGACATATGTTTATTATTTTAGCCCTGCAAATATAACCTACTTAGGCTAAAAAAGCAAGAAGTAGCTGATTTTGTGCGTAGGGAGGGACTCGAACCCCCGAAGACCAAAGGTCAGCAGATTTACAGTCTGCCCTCGTTGCCACTTGAGTACCTACGCATTGATAAACTTTTCAAACCTCTGCCAATGTTTTTTATTGGCCGGATTAATTTCTTTAAAAAATCTTATGACTTCCGGTCTTTTAGTCACATAAATTTTATGGGAACTAATCTCCGATGGCTTATATAATAGCTTTTTTAACATTGTCTGTAAAGAGTTTAAAATCGGCAGAGAAAAATTTATAAAGGCAATCTGGATGCCAAAACGAAGGCGGTAAACTGAACCATCAGTATCAAAAAAACCTTTTTAAAATCTTCGCATATAAACTTTTTTGCTAAAAATCCATTTTGAGACATC
>CAYZMA010000050.1:0-3405 GCA_964479405.1 uncultured Candidatus Saccharibacteria bacterium | reverse complement strand
AATGTGCGAAGAAAAAAACGATGCTACGGTTAGATTTTCATTTGACCCAACAACTCATTTCAGTTAGGTAGTTTGACGACTTGACACGGCCCCTTTACCGAATTAGCGTACCAAAATTCGGTTGCTAGCCTAACCTGTTTTTAACTAATGTATCCTCTGTATTAGGAGGATGGAAATCATTCTAATAGATGCTTAAATGTCATTCTGAGGCGGTAGACGAAGAATCTCTCGGTTAATCCGAGAAGTCGCATCCGCGACAGATTCTTCACTTCGTTCAGAATGACAACAAAAAACAACCGCAAATTGGTACGCTAATTTTACCGATTGGCTATTGTAACTGACTCAATCTTGTCGCCTATTTGGATTTTTCCAACTACTTCCATACCGGAAGTAACTTGGCCAAAAAGATTGTAGAGCTTAGGTAGACTTGATTGATCTTCAAGGCAAATGAAAAATTGCGAACCGTTAGTATTGGGTCCAGCATTAGCCATTGCCACCGTTCCGGCTTTGTATTCTCCCTGAACAGCCTCATCGTCAAATTGATAACCCGGCCCACCAGAACCAGTGCCAGTTGGATCACCACCTTGCGCCACAAAACCAGGCACCACCCGATGAAAAACTAAACCATCATAAAATTTATTTTCAGCTAAATAAACAAAATTACTGACTGTTTTAGACGCTTTATCGGCATAAAGTTCAAATTCAATCATCCCCTTGCTTGTTTTTAGAATCGCCTTTTTGTTCTTTATTTTTTCGTCAGGCAATACCCCTGGAAATTTAAGGTTGCTATTACTCACAGCTTTAATCTCCTTTTCTGGTGTTTTTTCAGAACTTTGCCCAGTATTTTTGTAAGCTCGTCCTAAAAAAACCACCGCAATTATTATTAAAATTATTATAAAATAACTTTTTTTCATTTTTTAAAGCATACTACTATTTTGCCTTGGAACGCAAGTTTGGATCCAGAATTTTTTTTCTAAGGCGCAAATTTTTCGGTGTCAGCTCTAAAAGCTCATCGTCTTCCAGAAAGTCTAAGCATTGCTCTAAACTAAATATTATCGGTGGCGTTAAAATAACAGAAAAATCAGAATTTGAGGCACGAACGTTTGTCTGCTTTTTTTCTTTAACAACATTAATTTCAATATCTTCTTGGCGACTATTAAGACCAATAATCATGCCTTTATAAACTTCAGTTTGAGGCGGAATAAAAGTAATTCCCCTGCCTTGAGCAATGTTTAAACCATAAGTTAAAGCTTTACCATTTTCTGAAGCAATTAAAACTCCGTTTCTCAATCTTGGAATAGAACTGCCAAGTGGTTCGTAACGAAGAAAAATAGAATTCATAATTGCTGTTCCGCCAGTTAGAGTCAATAGTTGGTTTCGGAGACCCAAAAGACCGCGAGTTGTAATTTCAAAAATCAGTCTGGTAGTACCACTCGTTTCTTCTTGCGCCGTTAAAATTCCTTTACGACGACCAACTTCGGCATTAACAGCGCCAACTTTGTTACTGTCAACATCCACTGTTAATTCTTCTACCGGCTCTGAAATAATACCATCAATTTCTTTGGTAATCACCTGTGGTTTGCCCACTTGCAATTCGTAACCTTCTCGTCTTAAGGTTTCCACAAAAACAGATAGATGAAGTTCGCCACGACCGGATAAAATAAATTCGCTATTTTGTTCCTCAAGTTTCAGAGAAACATTTGTTTGAAGTTCTTTTTTAATTCTTTCTAAAATTTGTCGGCTGGTAACAAATTGACCTTCGCGACCGGCAAAAGGCGAAGTATTGGCGGTGACGGCAATTTTTAAAGTTGGTGCCTCAATTTCCATTGAAGGCAGTGCCTCCGGATTTTGAAGATCGCAAATAGTATCACCAATACCAGCATTTTTGGTGCCTGTAATTGAAACAATATCACCAGCTTGAGCCTCCGGATTTTCAATCTTTTTCAAACCCTGATTAGTGTAGATATTTTCAATCCGCCCAGTCTCTTTAACCCCATCTTCGTTTATAACCACAATATTTAGACCAACTTTAGCCACCCCTTTTTTAATCCGACCAATGACATATTGTCCTTTAAAACTATCCCAATCCAAAGCGCTGACTTGCATCTGAAATGATTGATTTATTTCAGCAACTGGTGCCGGAACATATTTAATAATCGCTTCAAAAATTGGGGTTAAATCGGCTGGTAGAGAAATGTCATCCGGCACTTCGGACCAAGCTTTGCCTTCACGGCTAATGGCATAAAATATTGGAAAATCAAGTTGAGAAGAATCGGTCGCCAAATCCAAAAATAAATCATAAGTTTTTTGAATTGTTTCGTAAATTCGGGCATCTTTTTTATCAATTTTATTAATGACAACAATCGGTTTTAAGCCAATTTCCAAAGCTTTTTTTAAAACAAATTTCGTCTGGGGCATTGGTCCTTCTTGGGCATCAATTAAAAGCAATGCGCCGTCAGCCATATTTAAAGTTCTTTCTACCTCACCGCCAAAATCGGCATGACCCGGGGTATCAATAATATTTATTTTAAAATCTTGACCATCTTTACTTTGGTAATTGACGGCCGTATTTTTCGCCAAAATGGTAATCCCCCGCTCCCGCTCTTGAGCATTTGAGTCCATAATTAAAATTTGCGACATTGCCGCTTCATTTTCTCTAAAGGTTTTAGATTGTTTTAAAAGACCATCAACTAAAGTAGTTTTACCGTGATCAACATGGGCGATGATGGCAATATTTCTTAAGTTCATAAAATAAATTTTAATAGTCTAACTAATTAAATCTACTCCTTTTTTAGATCAATGTCAACCCTATGGCCAGACGGCTCGGACGCCATTAATATCACCTAAACCTAAAGTGTCTTTTTTGAGTTCGCCACGCGAAGCATAACCATACATTGTTAAATCTTTTGAACTAGCATTATATAAATCTCCTAATCCCATCCAATGACCAAATTCATGAGTAGCAATATTTTTAATATCAAAACCGGATTTCAAACCACCACAATCATTTTTACCAGTGTAATTCGTATATGACCAACTGTATCTTTTGTTAAAAATTGTGTCAGCGCCGGCTAGCCTGCCATTATTATCGGTCCAAATATAGGTTAAAGCCACCACATTGGAAGGCAGTGTTTTCCACATTATTGTGTTAATACCATTGTTAGAGGCACTTTGCTCTTGCGACTGGCCGCCATAGTGAAACAAAACACCGCCACCAGCGCTTTGAAGAGTGGAAAAGGCTCCTTCAATTGAAGATTTCACAGTATTATTAGAAACTTTACTTGATATACTTTGATAATTAATATAATAATTCGTCACCCCGCTTTGCAGTTTCCAACCACCCCAACCAAAATTAGAAACTTGGTCATTAGTAGAAAGAGTGCATCCTTTAGAAACAGCTTTATA
>CAYZMA010000049.1:0-3819 GCA_964479405.1 uncultured Candidatus Saccharibacteria bacterium | reverse complement strand
AAATCACCAATCGAGGAATTTTTGATTATTTTTCCGGCGCTTTTATTTTTCTTGGTTGCGATGACTTCCACAATTGATATTGGCATCCGTCACATTTTGGTCGTCCTGCCATTTTTATATATTTTTCTAAGCCGGGTAGTTTTAATAAAAAATGTTGCTATCAAGCCACTGGTGGCAATTCTGGTTTTAGCGCAAATTATGATTGCCGGGCTTTCTTATCCAAATTACATTGCCTATTTTAATCAGCTTGCCGGCGGGCCGAAGAATGGCATTAAATATTTGGCTGACTCCAATTTGGATTGGAATCAAAATATGAAAAGATTTGGAGCATACGCCAAAGAAAATAAGATTGATAAGGTTTATGAACTGTGCTGGGATCAAACTTCGTTTGAATATTATGGCGTGAAAACGGAAATATTGCCCAATACGCCCGTAAATGGGGTGGTGGTGATTTGCGCTCAACAATTGGTTGTCCCGCCTGACGGTTTTGATTTTTCCTGGGTGACAAAATACCCGCCTGACGATGTTATTTCTAACGGGATGTATATTTGGCGTTTTGATAAAAAGAATGTACAATAAAAACATAGTCTAAAAATTAACGAAAATATCGGAGGGTTTGTGAAAAAATTTCTTATTATTGTTTTAGCTCTAATTATCGGTGGTGCAGGAGGTTATTTTTTATATTCAAAATATTTTAAAAATAATGTTAATAATAATACATCTAACAATAGGAAAGTTACTGCAGAAAATTACAAAGAACCGTTTATGTGGGGGGTGAATGTTAACCCATCTGCTTTAAGAAATTACAGTCTTGAAGGTTGGAATAAGCAATTAAAATATGTTAATGAACTTGGAACTTCTTGGATAAGATTATCTTTTGATAATGAACCTAAAAATAAATTTGAAATATATGACGACATGATGAAAGTTACTGATGAACGTAAAATTAATATTTATTTAGGGCTTGGTTCCAGTAAACCGATTGAAACAATTGATAATCCTTACCAAGATGGTTACAAGGTTGCAGATGAGATTTCTGCACATTATAAAGGAAAAATTAAATATTATCAATTAATGAGCGAGCAAGGTAGTGGTGCTTTGAAGGGGGCAACATATTCAGGTGAGAATGAAAGCGATTATGACTCTGCTAAATATAATAGGATTAAAGAATGGTTGAGAGGTGCTTCAACGGCTATTCGTAAAAACGATCCTAATACTTATATTGTTATTACCGACCAATGGCTTCGTACAGCTTATTTTCAAATGTTGATTAATGATAAGATTGATTTTGACATCATTGGTTGGGATTGGTTTGGGGATATGGGATTGATGGAAGATAAAAAACTAGCTGACGGTACTCTACTTATTGATAAACTAAAAAGCTTTAATAAACCTTTAATTTTAGCAGAGGTTAATGGTCGTCCTGATTCCAAAAAAGGAATGGATGAAACTAAGCAATCAGATTTTATTCAAAAAATGGCTGAATGGGCCTATAATTCAGGTTATATAAAAGGTTTTTTTATACATGAGTTAGTAGATTTACGTCCTAAAGATGATAATAAATATGGGGATTATTATGGACTAATAGAATATCAAAAAGCTTCTGATGGTGGTTATACTTTTGGTAAAAAAAGACAGGCTTTCGAAACTTATATCTCAATTATTAAAAAATACTCTCAATAAAATAATTTTGAGTAACTCGATTTTTGAGTTTTTGATATAGTTATGGCTATTTTCGAAAATTATCTGTGGGTTTTTAAGGTGATCGGGTTGGCTCTGATAATAGCCAGTTTTGTTTTTTATTTAGTTTTAATACCTCTTTCTCATTCTAAGATTGGGCATAATCTTGGTAAGCCACAAAATATTAAGAAGCTGCTTTGGTTTTTATTTTTGTTTGGTTTTTTTGTTTATTCTTCTTTACAACTTTCAATATACTATACGCTCGGTTCGCCAATGCGTGATATCTCAATTTTTGATCAGGCAATTTGGCATTTGAGCCGGTTTCAATTGCCGGCCAGCACTATTCGCGAGTTGCCAAATCTCTGGGGCGACCATTTTCATCCAATCCTAATTTTAATTGCTCCATTTTATTGGCTTAAAAGTGATGTTCTCTGGCTATTTATTATTCAAGCAGTAGTTATTAGCGCTGGCATTTTTCCGATTTTTGGTATCGCCAAAGAAAAATTAAAATCTAATTTTGCAGGTTTAGCCTTTGCTTTTTCTTGGTTATTTTTTATTGGTATTCAACATGCAATCAGATTCGGTTTTTATCCCGAAACATTGGCAATCTCCTTTTTGGCTTTCGCCCTGTTTTTTTTCTTTAATAAGAAAATTATTTGGTATTTTATTTTTATTATTTTAGCATTGATATGCAAAGAAAATATTTCGTTATATATCGCTTTTTTGGGGATATGGATATTACTATTTACAAAACAAAGATGGTTGGGGTTAATAACGATTATTTTAGGGGTGGCTTGGTTTAAGCTAATAATTGGTTTTTTAATACCTCATTTTGCTGGCTCTCCTTATTATTATTTTCGTTACAATCAGCTTGGTAATAATTGGGTTGAAGCTCTTAAAACAATTATCCGTCATCCTAAATACACTTTACGAATAGCTTTTTCCCCGGAAATCAAGATTATCAGTTGGCTTTATTATTTTACTCCTTTTGTGTTTTTGCCAATATTTTCAAGTCTCGCAATTGTTTTAATTCCGGTTATGGCGGAAAAATTTCTCTCCACCGATCCTCAATTTTGGACAATGGGTTATCATTACGGTGCCAGTGCAACGACATTTCTTGTAATCTCGGCTATTTTGGCGGTGGCTAATATATTAAATTTTCAGTGGGTCAGAAAAATTAAATTGTCAGACCATCTAAAAGCGAGTTATATAGGATTAATTCTAGTCGTCTTAACTATAATTTTTTCGTTTAGAAATTCTACGGATCCATTTTATCGATTCTTTGATCGAGATTTAATGAAATTTAGTTTTCCTAAAAATTATCAAGAGGTAATTAAATTAGTTCCTTCTGATAAATCTTTAACTGCCCAAATGACTTTAGGATCGGCTTTAGCACATAGAAAAGAAATTTATTGGTGGTCAGATTATCCGAATCAAAAGAATGGCGATTATATTTTGCTCTCGTCAAGTTATTCAACTTTTCCTTATTCTCTACCAGAACATTCCAAAAAGATTAAAGAATTGGTTGCAAATAATGAATATGGCGTCCGTTTTTCAGAAGATGATATAATTTTATTTGAGAAAGGTTTAAAAAATAGCGAACCTCTCTCTCAGGAAATAAAAGAATATTTAACTGAATGAGGTTTAATAATGTTTCTTTCGGTAATTATCCCGGCCTACAATGAGGAAAAGCGGTTGCCGGAGACATTAGAAAAGATTAAGAACTATTTGAGCCAAAAATCTTATGACTGCGAGGTTTTGATTGTTAACGATGGGTCTAAAGATAAAACAGCCGAAATTGTTCTTGAGCAAATTAAAGATTGGCCGGCTTGTGGTTTAATTGACAATAAGGAGAATAGAGGCAAGGGAGCAGTTGTGAAGCAAGGTATGCTTGCGGCAAAAGGCGACTGGCGATTGCTGATGGACGCTGATAATTCGACGGACATCAGCGAACTGCAAAAGCTTTTGCAGTTCGCAAAAGCAAGTTCTAAGCACGAATATCGAAGCACGAAACAAATTCAGAATTCAAAACATGAAAATTCAAAACAGTTTAATTCATTAGAATTTAAAAATTCGGATTTGTTTCGAATTTCGGGTTTCGAATTTCGTGTTTATGATATAATCATCGGTTCTCGCTAT
>CAYZMA010000048.1:0-3857 GCA_964479405.1 uncultured Candidatus Saccharibacteria bacterium | reverse complement strand
AAAATGGACTTCGTCCTATTATTGCAGTGCGTCGTATGCGGGGTCTGCGCCCCGCGGAACGCGATCACAAAGTGATTTTGCGTTCTTTGCGGGGCTTGACAGTAATTGTTTGCTTCGCTAATATCTGTTATTTTTGATGTGCTATAGTTTTAGCAGTTTTTGATGGTCAGGCGGTTTTACTTTTATTTAAGGTAGAGCTAATGTCCTGGAATTATGGCAAAGTTAATCGTAGCTTAAAAATTAAAATTAGGAGATTTATGTTTGAAAAGTTGAAAATTTCAATTAAACGTTTTGTGATTTGCGGACTGATTGTGGTTCTAGGACTACCTTTAAGTTTGTTTGTGGTCAGTGTCAAACCGGCACAGGCCTCCGAGAAATCTAAAAAAGTTGTCACTGAACCCATAAAATCAAAATCACCCGTGATCTCAAAACTATCTTTTATCGGTCAGCCCCAAGGATTAGTGAAAGCTAATACCTATGTGGCGGGACAAAGTATTAGTCTGGTAGTTGTTTTAAGCGATAGTCCAGTTTTAGTTTGGACCGAAATGGGCAGTCTTGATCCCAATTTTCCAGATAAGATTTATTTTCAAAATCAAGGTCAAGGAAAATGGAATCTGAAAACCCCCGTTCTTACCAGCGATTTAAATATCGGCAGTTTTACTGTTAAAGTTTTTGCGCAGGCAGAAAGCGGGGAACTGATCCAGACTCAAGTTAAAATTAGCTTGCAACAATTTAAAACCGCCACCGTTTCGTCGTATAAAGTCAGCGGTGATGGTGTGGCAAATATTTCATGGAGTCCAATCAATTGGGCCGATGCTTATCTTGTCAGCTGGCAAATTCAAGGTGATAAAACAAGTTCTAAATCTGAAACCACAAAAATTACAAAAATCACTTTGAAAAATCTTGACCCGGGGACATTCTATGAAGTTAAAATTCAGCCACTCCGGGGTGAAGCTGTTGGTCCGTCGTCGCAACTATTTTTTAAAACTTTTGGTGTTGCGCCAATAAGAGTAGTAGGCGAGTCGGAGGTAGCAGTTAGACCTTCAATTACGGCGCAAATTACTCCTCGAGCAGTTACAACTAGCAGTATTTCACCCTCAACTCCTCCAGTTTCGGTAACATCTAAGCCATCTGAAACTACAACCACCCCTACTCCTACTCCCAGCCCTTCAGAAAGTCCTAAAACTACCACTGGTGGGTGGAGTAAATTATTAATTGCTTTAAGTATTCTAATTATTGCCGCTGGCGCGGCTATCGGTGGATATTATGGTTATGAATGGTTAATGTTGCGTTCAAAAGAAAAAGAACCGCCAGAATCAAGCAGTCGTTGGTAATTTATTAAATCTAGACGAAAGCCCCGCTAAAACGGGGTTTTTGTTAAATTTGGTATATAATAATAGTAGAATGATGCAGTTTTCTCAAAACAAATTTGTGCCTAAGCTGACAAAATTAGGAGCTTACTTCCTTGCTTTTTGGATGCTTTTTTTGTTGGGTCGCGCTTTGTGGCAAAATTGGGATTTAAAACACTCAATCTTGAAATTAAATGACCAGCTTATTACTCTGGAACAACAAAAGAAGGATTTAGAAAATTTGAATTTATACTATAGTTCAGATTCGTTCAAAGAGCTAGAAGCGCGTAAAAGGCTAGGACTTAAAAAATCGGGTGAAAAGCTAGTGGTTCTGCCAGCCACTACACCGAGCGCGGAGTCAGCAACACCGAGTAATTTTAATGAGCAATTAGATCAAGAGAAAAAAACAATTGCCGGCGTTACAGCGCCTTCAAAAATTCCTAATTGGCTTCTTTGGTGGCAATATTTTACAAAGTAATAAAGAGAGACTAAGAGAATAGCCTCATCTTTTTTGTATTTTAAAACCCTCGAAAAATCGAGGGTTTTATTAAGTTTGAGATAAGTTGGTTTATTATCGCCTTCGGCGGAAAGCAAGAAGCCCTGCAACTCCGCCATAAAGAGCAAGTAAGCTGGATGGTTCGGGGACTGGAGTCATTAGAAATCCCGTTTGTTGGCCATTGTGTATACCGTATCCCACAATATCGCCGTTATCATTAATATCAAAGGCTGTAAGAACATACCAGTTTTGGTCGGGTGAAATTAAACTATTCAAGTCGGACAAAACTCCACCTTGCCACAAGAACCCACCTATTGTACCAGTATTGTCACTTGATCTGATTTCGCCAACTATTTGGCTTTTGTTGTTAATGTGGTTAGCAATAATATATTTGGTCCATGAAAATATTCCTAGATTCTGGAAAATTCCATTTTGCCAAATCCATGACTGATCAAGGAAAGTTGAGCCAGCTATTTCGTCCAAATCATTAATCGAGGTAGCAACAGAGGATGGTGGACCAATTATTTGTAACCCACTAGACACAGTCCAATAGGCAGCACGATGATTGCTTGTAGATCCGACAATTTTTTCAGAGTTATTTATTGAGTGAGATTGGAAGTCATATATCCACCTTTTACCTTCGTTGGAGTAGCTAATAAAAGAGTTGTCGTTCTCATACCCTGTTATTGAACCTTGGCTATTGATTGAAGTAGCTAAACCTTCTCGGTCGTAGATATCGTTATCAGGATGTAAATTAATCACAGAACCATTTAACCACTCTGTAGCATGTTGGCGATTCTTATTTTTAGGAACAGAACTACCAACAATTACCCCATTATTGTTGATACTCATTGCATAGCTGGGTTTGTTTGCATCAAGCCCGTCAAGGTAAGCTACAACTCCGTTTTGCCATAAAAAAGCTTGTCCTAGAGAACTCGGCGACCAGAAATTTCCTACTACTTGTTGAGAATCATTGACTGACATGGCGTAGTATCCGCCAACATCCGTGATATTGTATCTAACATCACCGTAAGCATTCGCAGAAAACAACAAAACCAGTAAAATCAGAACTATCTACTTCATTTCTTTTATCCTCCCTTATTGTTCAGGTGCTTCTGCATACAAGCAGAATGCAAATTGCCTACAATATAGCAAATAATTGGCTAAAAGTCAATGAACCTATCGCTTTGTTTTTTTGTCGGCTCTTAACAAGTTTTTGTAAATTTCTGCTTCTTTATCAGTTGAATACTTGAATAAAGCAAATGTATCAATTCCACCGTTAGTGTGTTGCATTGGAATTACAGCTTGCCGGTCAAAAATTTTAACTGGAAAATCGCTGTGATCTCTTGTTAAAAGTAAAATGCCAGCATGGCTGTATTTTTTAAGAGTTGCGCCCAACATTAAATCGGTTGGGCTTACGTCTTTGCTTTTATTTCTGTAAAGCATAGTCAAAGTATAAGCCTCATTTAAAATATTTTGATCTATATGTAAAGTTGTATCAATTAAATTATCATAAAATTTTTTCTTTTTTCTAAAGTCGCTTAATAAGTCTGATCCACGGAAGAATTCTAATGCTACGGGATATATGGTAACTAAAATATTATTTCTTTCCTTAAATTTTTTTACAAGTTCAATGAATTCTTCTTCATTCCTTTCAACTGATAGTAAGCAATCACAAAAAAAGCACGTATCCAAAAGAATGTGCTTTCTTTCTGTACCTTCTATACATTGATCAATTGTTGGAATGCTCATTTTCTTTTCTCACAACTTTTGCGGCTTCTTTTGAGCTTTCTCTTAGATTATCAACATCGAATTTTTTAGTAGTCCCTAAATCGGGTCTAGCGTCAATTTTACCACCCATTGCTTCTTCTACAGCCATTTTTAAATTTTCTCTATTTTCTCTAGTTATTTTATCCTCCATTTTTATTATATATTTAAATGAAATCAAATCAATGTTTTAGGAGGCCGTTGAATAATAAGGCATTTTATTTGTCCTGATGACAAGGTATAAT
>CAYZMA010000047.1:0-4008 GCA_964479405.1 uncultured Candidatus Saccharibacteria bacterium | reverse complement strand
CTCTTATGATGATGGTGCCGATAATTTATTGGACGGCTTTAAAAAATTTGTTTAACAAATTATTAAGCGGGATTTTTACCGACCGTTTGCCGTCTAATACTACAGTTTATTTTTTTATTTACGCTCTCTTGTTAGGTGTAGCGCTTTATCTTTTCGATAAAGCAATTTCAAGATTTTCAACAACTGTGCGTTACATTACCGACTTTATTTTAGCAATTGCCTTGATATTAATAGTGTTTTTTGAGCTTAAAACACAGACTATATCTGATTTTACCTATAAAATTTTCTACGCCAAGCCGACCTCGGCTTTTATTAACGATCATCTGTCTTGGTTTGTCATCGGCTCTATTTTACTGGCGTTGATGGTGGGATTAATATGGTATTTAAAATGTTCAAGAGAAAAATTTGAAGAAGTTGAATACCGGCAACCCCTTTCGATTTTTCTGATAGTTTTAATTTTAAGTTTTGCTTTAATTTCTCCTTCAATTGTCAACGCTTCCTATTTTTCGCAGAAGCCTAAAACCCTTCAGGGAGAAGATTATTTCCTTTATTTAATTAAAAATGATCGCCAAGCGCTTAATGTGATAAAAAAAATGCCTTCAAAATCGGTGATTTTGGCCAACGGCGAGGCTTCAAAGGGATTATCGGTTCTAACTAATCAATATATGGCTTATACTGTCGGTTCGGCTTATCAAAATAGATTTGATTGGGTTTTTAGTACCGCTAATCCTGATGCAGAAAAAATGGCGATTGTCACCGATCCCAAGTGGGCGATTGATTATATTTTTCTTGCCAGTCCTGCTGTTGAAAACAGCCATTTTCAAAAACATCCTGAAAAATATGATTTAATTTATAGAGGCGGAGTGGAAATTTATAAAATAAGATGAAAATTAAAGCTTCATATCTTTATCTATTGACAATTGTCTGGATTGGAATTCTGGCCATTTTTTTAAAGGTTTTTCATTTAAATGTAACCGGTTTTGGAATTACTTTGGCCTTTTTAACGATGATTTTTGCTCCGGGCATCTTTTTGGTCCGTATTATAAGGCTAAAATCGGATGTTTTGCTTCTTTATATTATCGGATTTGGCTTGAGTTATTTTTTCTTTATTAATTTATTGGGAATTTTGCTTGGTCTAACAATTGTCCAGCTTGAATATATCACCTTAACCGGTCTTATTGTTCTGGGAATTATCGCTTTTTGGCGCGATCAAAAAGAAGTAATATCGATCAATTTCGACAGTCTTAAAAAAAAGCAAGCAGGCGACTGGATTCTTATTGGTTTTATCGTCTTACTGGCCATTATTGCTTTATGGGAGGTTGACGCCCAATCGGATCGTCTTATCGGCGATGGTTGGTTTCATTTGGCTATACTGGAGAAGATTGTTTCAAATGTCAGCCTAAATCCGGCAAATTTGGCAATGACAAAAAATGCCTCCCTTAACCCAGTTTATTCTTTTCCGATTTGGCATATTTTAGTCGGTGAGTTCAGCCGGATATTGGAAATTACAATTTTTACCGCTTTAAAACAAGTGATTGTTTCTCTGGTTATTTTAACGATGCTTGTTTGGTATCAATTTCTGACGGTTTTTTTCAAGAACAAATACCTCGTGGCGATAATGTTTTTATCATTTTTATTGGTCTTTTTACGCGATAACACTTATTATTTTCTTATTGCCTTGGCCTCGCCAGACTCGTTTAATCGATTGTTTTTACTGCCGTTAATTTTAGGGCTAACCATAAATTTTCTTTATTCTTCATCAAGTAAGGTCATCAATGTGATTTTGATTTCTCTTCTGGCTATTTTTATGGGTCTCATTCACTTTACTCAATTAATATATTACATTTTATTTCTAATTTTCTTAGGAATGCTGATGGCGGTTTTCTATCGGAAAAAAGATATTTTGCTTAAATTAGGTTATCTTTTCGGCGGTATCGGATGTTTGATTTTACCTTATCTACTAATTATTCAACGGGGGATTATAACAACATTTTTAAGCGCAAACGCCAATACATACAACGGCGATAAACTTACTTTTAGCACTTTTTTAGGGGCGAATGTAGTTTATCGTTACGCGATTATGGCGCTGCTGATCCTTGGTCTTTTTGTTAAGAAAAATTATCGATTACTCGGACTTATTTCAATTATGGTTGTTGGACTCCTTATCTATTGGCCATATCTTGGCTTTCAGGGCGTGTTTTTGAAGTATTTCGGAGAAATTTTTACCAGCCGGGCTTTAGCGACTATTCCTCATTTTGTCTTTTTCGGGTTGATTTTATACCTGGTTATTGTCGGTTTGAATCATTTATTTTCAAAATTGCCGCAGAAATATCATTTATTTTCCAATGTTATTTTGGTTTTAATTTTTCTAATCTTCATGGCAGTGCCGGTTTTACGAAACTTCTTAACTATCCTGGTCGATCAGGTAATTTTCAATGAATCATTAACTTTGACGGGTTGGAATTTCTACTTAGTCCTTATCTTGGTTTTATTGGTGGTGACTTTATTTTTGGCCTTTCATCGAAAAAAGGAAATTAATTTGCCTGAAATTAAAGAAAAAACAAATTTTGCCCTTTTAAGCGTGATTTTCATAGTGATTTTATCTTTATCTTCTGTTCCCGGACTTAAAAAAGTCTTTGCTACTAACCCGAATGGCTCAATTTTCTCCAATCGGCATTCAACTAACGCTTCGGATATTTCCTTAATCGGCGGTGAAAAAACAATTGAGTTTTTAAAGTCTGTTCCGGTCCAATCAGTTTTTATTACTTCAAACCCGACTTTTGCCCAAATGGTTGTCCTTTATTCCAACAATTTTGTGGCTGAATATCCTTTTGGAATCACTGATTTTACCATAAGCCCAAAGGTTTTCGATTCAGAAACCTCCTTAGCCGATAGAATTGAGATATTAGATCAAATGGACGTTGATTATATTATGTTTCGAAAAGCAAGCCACGAAGAGATTTTCAATAAAAATCCCGAAAAATTCAATAAAGTTTTCAGCACTCAAAATAACAAAGTCACTATCTATATTTATCAATATCTAAAATAAGTTTTTTTCAAGAACCTGATAAAAATTCTCATCTGAGAAATGCTCGACTACTAATTTGCGGGCATTTAAGGAGATTTTCTTGGTTAGTTTAGGATTTTTATAAAGTTCTAAAATTGCCTTGGCAAGGGCTTTTGAGTCTCCTGGCGGCACGACAATGCCGACTTTATTTTTTTCAATCAGTTCTTTAAGATTTTTACCGGCGCAGGCAACAATCGGTTTGCCGCATCCAAGATATTCCGAAGTTTTTGTCGGCAGGGCATTATCGGAGAAGAATTTATTTTTTGAAAGGGATATCAATCCTAAATCGGCGACATTTATCATCTCGACGATTTTTTCGGTTGGCTGGCCGTCAATAAAAGATATGTTTTGTAATTTTAGTTTTTCTACCTGGGCAATTAAATTTTCCTTGTCTTCACCCTCTCCAACCATAATAAATTTAATGTTTAATTGTTTTTTTAACATTTCTGCCGCTTCAATGACAGTTTTAAGATTTTGCACTTGAGTGAGAGAACCGACATAAATAATAACAAAATCGTTCTTATTAAGGTTGAATTTCGAGCGCGAAACTTGCATCGGTTTAAAAACATTAATATCAACCGTATTTAAAAGAGTAATCACTTTATTTTCTTGGATTCCTGCTCTTACGATAGTGTTTCTTATTTCTTCAGTGGCGCAGAAAATTTTGCTGGCGGTGTTGTAATAATATTTTTCAATAGCTTTAAGGATTTTTTTTAGTACTTTGTTGGTTTTATAACCAAGCTCAAAAGCTGAATCCGGCCAAAGATCCCTGACATCAAAAATGAATTTGCCTTTGCCAATTTTGGCGGCTAAAATGCCTGATATTCCCGAGAAAAAGTTAGGTGAGGAAACAATAACAATGTCAAACGGTTTAGCCGAAAGGGCGGCGATGGTAGCCGTGAAGGCAAAAACCAAATGGTTTAAAGTCCTTCTGACAAAGC
>CAYZMA010000046.1:0-4439 GCA_964479405.1 uncultured Candidatus Saccharibacteria bacterium | reverse complement strand
AATTAGTGAATAGATTTGTGTTAGGCTTATTCTATTTACCGAATATCGTTGCATAGACAATGGCAGCAAGGATCACAATTAATGACACGACTGTTTTGAACTTAATCTTTTCGTGCAAAAAGATTGTTGAGCCGATATAAACTATCACCGGCGAGAGGATAAGCACTAACGAAGTATAGACCACGCCATATTGCTGAAAACCGTAAAATTTTGTAATCATCTGCATAGTTCCTAAAAAGGCGGTTGAAATAATTAGACCCATGTTGGCGGGACTAACTTTGTTTAAGTAGGGCCGAAAGTAAAAATAGAAAAAAATAAAAATAAGACCGGTGCGGAAAAAGTATAAAGCCACCGGCGAATATATTTTTAGCAAAACATCTAAAATAATAAGTTCAAAAGACATTAAAACCACCGCCAAAACCAGATTTTTTGTCCCAGAAGAGATTTCTAAATGAGCTTTTTTAAGATGCGCAGTTACCAAAGCGATCCCTGCAATTATTGCGGCAATAAAAATATGGACATTTCTCTCACCCTTTAAAAATATGGTCGCCAATAAGATCGTTAGCAAGGGTTGAGCCATGATGATTATTTCATAATCATGAACTTTCTCCGACTGGACTCCGCGGTAATAAAAAATGTTCCAAAAAATTGCCACCACCAGCATTAGAAAAAATAAAAATAAATAGTAGGGTTGAAATGCTTCAGAATTTATTTTGCCCAAATAAGGATAAAGGATGCCGGTCGAAATAACCAAAAATAAAAAAAGAATCGGAACATAGACCCTGATTTCCATTTGCCGGCGGGTTAAAATTATTTTATCAATTAAGATACCGCCGACTTGAGCCAGCGCTGCGACAAGAGCGAACATTTATTTCCTCCTTGGAAAAAGAATATCGGTTTGAAAACTTTTAAGCTGTTCGATAATTGACCATGATGTTTCGGGCATAAACGGCTCTATTTGATAGGCGATTTGAGCTATCGTTTGCAATAATAGTACAATTGTCTCTTTTAATTTCACCGGGTCTTTTCCTTCCAACTCCCATGGTTTATCGGCATCAATCCGCTGATTGGCTTCGGTAATCATTTTCCAAATTAAATCTAAGGCCTTTTCAAACTTTAGATTTTCGATTGCTTGATCGATTTCATAAAATGATTTGGTAATTGTCCGGTACTGCCAAACAATTTGATAATTTTTCGCCATCGTAATCACTCTTTGAACCAAATTTCCCAAATCGTTGGCCAAATCATCGCGATATCTTTTTTCAAAGCGGTCTATCGAAAAATCACCATCCTGACCGAACGGAATTTCGCGAAAAAGAAAGTATCGAAGAGTATCAACACCGTAAAGTTTGGCGATTTCCAATGGATCAATGACATTACCGCGAGTTTTTGACATTTTCTCGTTGTTAACAGTCAAAAAACCGTGAATGAAAATCTTTTTTGGCAGTTCAAAGCCAACCGCTAAAAGCATCGCCGGCCAGATAATACAATGAAAACGGAAAATATCTTTTCCAATAAGTTGAAGCGACGGCGGCCAGTTGCCGCGCGAACCGGTAATGTAGTTCAACAAAGCGTCAACCCAAACATAAATAGTTTGCTCTTTGTCCCACGGCACCGGCACTCCCCAACTTACTTTGCTGCGCGAGATCGCTAAATCTTGCAAAGGTTCTTTTAAGAAACTTAGAATCTCATTTTTGCGAAATATCGGCTCGATAACAATTTTGCCCTTGTTAATTAAATCCAATATTTGATTTTGAAATTTTGAAAGCTTAAAAAAGTAAACGTCTTCGTAAACCGCCTGGCATTTTGTTTTGTGAATCGGGCAAATATCACCAGGTAAAAGTTCTTTACCGGTTTTATATTCCTCGCAACCGACGCAATACAAACCTTGATAACGATCTTTATATACTTCGCCCATATCATAAAGTTTCTGAACAAATTCCTGAACATATTTTTCGTGCTCGGGATCGGTGGTGCGAATAAAATTATCGTACTGAATTTCCAAAGCCGACCAAGTTGCGCGATATTTTAACGAAACATCATCGGCCAATTGTTTGGGAGTGATTTTTTTTTGCTGAGCCACTTGCGCCACTTTCTGACCATGCTCATCGGAACCGGTCAATAAAAAAACCTCTTCGCCTTTTCTGCGAAAATAACGGGCAATAATATCGGCGGCGATTTTTTCATAAGCATGGCCGATGTGAGGATAATCGGTAACATAATCAATGGCAGTGGTTACAAAAAACGATTTTTTAGCAACTGAATTTGTTTGTTGATTCATGTTATTTTACATTAATAATAATGACGAATTCGCCCTGCGGTCTTATTTTTGTTATTATTTCTGAAATTTTTCCGCGCAGAATTTGGCCAAATTTTTTGGTTAATTCGCGGCCAATAATCACCTCGCGGTCTCCCCATCCACTCAATAATTCTTGTAAAGTTTTAATAATTCTTTGCGGCGATTCAAAAATCACAATCGGGTAATCAAAATCTTTAAACTGCGAAAAGAGCGTTTGTCTGCCCTTCTTTTTAGGCAAATATCCTAAGAATAAAAATTTGTCCGTTTTCCATCCGCTAACTGATATTAAACTAGTTACGGCTGAAGGTCCAGGGATCGGCTCCACTTCTATATTATATTTCAATGCTTCTTCTATCAAGACGCCGCCCGGGTCGGCAAGCCCCGGCGTGCCGGCATCGGTAACTAAAGCAACATCTTTACCATTTTTGAGCTCATCAATAATAAATTCAATTTTTTGCAGTTTTGAATGTTGATGAAAAGAAACTAACGGCTTTTTAATTTGGTAATTGTTTAATAGAATCTGCGTTCGCCGAGTATCTTCACAAACGATAAAATCAACTTGTTTTAAGATTCTAAGAGCCCGCAAAGTTATATCTTCTAAGTTTCCGATTGGCGTGGCCACTACATAAAGTTTCATTTTATTCCTATTTTGAAATTATATAAAAAACGATGCGATCGTCGCCAGCCCCACGATAATCATTACGATAGTTGCCAGCCAGCCAAAAAACTTAATCGTGAAAGAGTTTGTCCGCGCCGCCATGACATTTTTATTGCTGCTTAAAAGAACAATTAAAACTAAAATTACCGGCGCCACCAGACCATTTAAAACGGCAGCCCAAATGAGAGTTCTGACCGGATCAAAACCTAAAAAATTAATAATTAAACCGATAATCATCGAGAAAATAATGACACCATAAAAGGCCTTGGCTTGAGTAAATTTTTTATCCAAACCCTCGCGCCAGCCAAAACTTTCGGAGACAGCATAAGAGGCGGAACCGGCCAAAACAGGTATTCCCAAAAGACCGACGCCAAAAATTCCCAAAGCAAAAAGAAGATAAGCGTAATTTCCGGCTAAAGGCCGCAAAGCCGAGGCCGCGTCAGCGGCCGAGTTGATATTGGTAATACCGGCAGGAAGCAAAACCGCTCCGGCAACTGCGATGATAAAAAACATCGCTAAATTGGAAAAAAACATTCCCACCCAAACATCCAAACGCATTTTCTTTAAGTCTTTTGTTGAAGCGCCGGAAGAAAGTTCTACTTGACTTTTACCATTTGATTTTTGTTCCTCCACTTCTTGAGAAGTCTGCCAAAAAAATAAATACGGCGAAATCGTTGTTCCGAAAATGGCGCTGATCAAAATAATTTGTTCTTTATTGATTGAAAGTGATGGAATAAGACCGTGACGAATGACACTCTCCCAAGGAAAATCTTTGATCACAAAAGCGGTAATAATATAGACCCCCAAGAGAAGAGCTAAATATTTGAGATAGCGGGCATATTTTTCATAAGAAATAAAAATTTGCAAAAACAGACTAAACAGTGTAAAAAAGATAATTAATAAAACAAAAGAAGCGCTGGGCCAAAAAAGCTGGGTGGCTTTCGCCAAAGCGCCTAAATCAGCGCCGATATTAAAAGAGTTGGCCGACAACAATAAAAAAGTTGTTAGGTACAAAACCCACCTGGGAAAATGCTGCCTGATATTGTAAGCCAAACCGCGTCCGGTTTGAAGACCGATCCGCGCGCACATTTCTTGAACAATCGCCATAAGCGGAAATGTAAACCACGCTAGCCAAAGTAGTTGAAAACCATACTTGGCACCGGTTTGCGAATAGGTTACAATTCCCGAAGGATCATCGTCAGCCGAACCGGTGGTAAGTCCCGGCCCCAAACCATGCCAAAAATTTTTGACTTGTTTAAGCGGCGGCTCGTCGGCAATTTTTTCCGCCGCATGCTCAATAAGTTTAATACTTTCTTTTTCGACTTCGACGGTCGTTTTTACCGCCTCAATAGGAATTTTTCCGGCGCCAATAACAATATTTTCGCCTGTTTTGACGACTTCTTTTAATTTTTCACCATCTTTTTTTTCTTGTTTTTCCATCTATTTTAGTATACAATTTTTTTATCTCGTAAGTAAACGAAA
>CAYZMA010000045.1:0-4984 GCA_964479405.1 uncultured Candidatus Saccharibacteria bacterium | reverse complement strand
TTTTGTCTAGGTTTATCTCTGGTAAAAACTACCACTGTATTTATTGTAGAGCCGGGTAAAAAGAAAAGCTGGCGCTTAAAAAACGCCAGCTTAATAGAATGTCCCCTACACTGTTTGTTCTAAAACAAAACGATTCTGAGCTTCCGGAATCTTGAATGGATATTGCCCATTAAAACAGGCGGAACAAAAATGATCGGAAGGAATTGGCGAAAGAGATTTTTCATGGTTAATACTTTGGATTACTCCCTCAAGTGAAAGATAGCCTAAGGAAGTCGCACCAATTTCTTGTCTAATTTCATCAACAGATTTCGTCGCTGCAATTAATTCTTCGGGATATTGAGTATCAATTCCCATTAAACAGCGATACTTGTAAGGCGGGGAGGTAATTCGCATATGGACTTCCTGAGCACCAGCCTTAAATAGCAAATTAACAATTTGACCAGTAGTCGTTCCACGAACAATAGAATCCTCTACTAAAACAACTTTCTTACCACGAACCTCGCGAGGTAAAACCTGAAGTTTTGAGCGGACGCCAACACTTCGCAACCTTTGACTTGGTTGAATAAAAGTTCTTCCAATATATCCATTCTTAAGCAACAATTCTCTAATTTCCAACCCGGAAGCTTCAGCATAACCTTTGGCTCCTGGGGTCCCTGTATTAGGAACACCACCAACCACCCATTCATTGGGATTATCTATCTTCACCGGGTGCTCTTCAAAAAGCCGTTCACCCATATGCCGCCTGGCAGTTTGAAGTAAGCGATCATACAAGATACTACCAGGTGAGGCAAAATAGATAAACTCGAAAATGCACAGATTTTTACAAACTTGTGGTAAAAGTTGGCTTGAACAGTACTTGCCATCTTCAATCACAATCATTTCTCCCGGTCCAAGATCGCTCAAGTGCTCTCCGCCAAACGGTTCAAAAGCACAAGTTTCCGATGACAGAAGAAAATGATCACTATTGATTTTGCCAAGACTTAATGGTCTAATTCCCCAGGGATCGCGAATACCAATCAGCTTGCGTGTGGTCATAATCACTAAAGAGTAAGCTCCTACAATTTCCTTAAGAGCAAGTCTTATTGCCTCCTCAAAAGTCAAGGCTTCGTAACTTTTATCAACAATAAGTAGCGCAATTAGCTCGCTGTCAGAAGTGCCTTCAGGTACTAGTTTGTTATCTATCAGTCTCCTTTGTAAAACCTCTGGCTCCAGTAAATTGCCGTTATGAGATAGAGCAAACCGCCCAAACCGACTTTGAAAGAGAAATGGCTGGTAGTTTTCACAAATGTTAGACCCGGTATTTGAATACCGAACATGACCGCTACCTATAATGGCTGGATGGCTTTCGCCCCCGGAAAGTCTCCGAATCTGTGCTTCAGTAAAACGATCTACTCTACCGGTTAGCTTTTCAAGTTTGATTCTTTGACCATCAGAAGTAGCAATACCAGCCGATTCCTGCCCTCTGTGCTGAAGGGCAAGAATCCCAAAATAAGTAAGATTTGCAATATCTTCGCCCGGTCCGTAAATCCCAAAAATTCCGCAAGATTCTTTAGGTTTATCCCTAGACATATCTTTCTCCTCCTTGAAAGCAATCAAAAAGAGCGCCCACGAATTTTAGGTGCTCCCTTATTCAAAATAACATAAAAATAAAAAATGTAAAGACTAAAAAGAGTAAGTAGTTTTAAACTCCAGATACTCGTAACTTTTTTTCCAAAATGGCAACTCTTTTTACTAACAACTCATGCTCTTCAATATCCACTTTTCTTTTGAGCATATTTTTAATAAATTCCAGCTGTTCGGTGTTCATTGCCACCATTTCCATAATATCATTAAGTTTTTCAGTGTGATCAACTACTACTTCAGCCACAACTTTAAGACGACTCTGAAATTCTTCCAGTAACATTTTTTGATGGCGCTCAATTTCTTTTGTTTGATTCTCAAGTTTTACATCAATAGCTTTTGTTTGATTCTCAAGTTTTACGTCAATCGCTTTTGTTTGAGCATCTAATAATTTTTGGATATTTTGTTCTGCCATATTAATAATATACAAATTTAATACCTAATTTGTCAAATTTGGCATTTCCAAATTCTTGAACCTTACCTGCCCCGCATAAAACGCACGGCGCGACAGAATGTAATTCTGTAAGCCAGTAAGTTTTTGTGTGGGGACAATTTCCAGTTTTTATTTACGAGCTTTGTTCGATAGGTAAAATATACCATATTTTACCTCTGGCGGCAAATTACCGAGGCGATTATAAACTTAGAGAAAGCCAAAGCTTACTCTAAATTCTACACAATTATTGAATCTAAACTTTATTCATACAGTGTAGTAGAACGGTTATTGATAAAGAGTATTGAAAAAATCTTTCTTTTTTTCTTCGTCGAACCCGCTAGTAATTTCGTCAAAATAATGCTCTAGAATCGTTAATCCTTCGTCCTGTGACATTTTGTTTAGCTGGTCAGATGAATAATGAGAAGATAAATATTTTCCGGTGTCAGCAAGAATTTCCTCGCCGTCGTTAGGATTTTCCTCAAGAACTTTATTGAGTAACGATTGTGATACAATTTGATTTATCTTTGTTAGTTGATTTTCAATTTCTTCTTCATTAAATCCTATTAACTCAAGACTTTAAAAATTTTCTTTTACAAAATGTGATTCGAGCCGGTATTTTTCCAGGTTCCCTGCCTACCGGCAGGCAGGTTCTTTGGCAGTTTTCTGAGGTTCAAGAATTTGGGCGGGCGGGTTTTTTACCGAACGCTAAGCCCAAGTTTTCGTTCTACAATACGCAAGCGATAATCCATTTCTTCAATTTTAGTTATCACTGCCCTATTGATGTCTGCCAAATCTTTAACCTCTCGACTTAATACCGAGATAATCTCATTTTTAGTTGACTCAATCTCAACATTAGTCGCGTCAATCTTCACATCAATTGCATCAAACTTCACGTCAATCTTTTTGACCAGTCTTTTTTCTGAATCTTGAATAATATTTTGAATTATTTTTTGATCGTTTTTATCGAGTGGCATTGTAACTCCTATTTTAATTATAAGTTAAGTAAGGTTTTTGTCAAATTGACAAATTTTAAATGGTGCCGAAGGTGGGACTCGAACCCACAACCCTTGCGGGATACGGCTCTGAACCGTACGCGTATTCCAGTTCCGCCACTTCGGCTTTTTTTCTTATGCTATTTGTCATTCGTAATTCGTACTTATTTTTTCACCCTCTTAGTATTAATATACCACTTACTCACATCCAAGAAACGGTCTGATTCAAGAGAACCGATAATTTTTTCAATCCCTTTAACATCTTTGGAAACTTGATAATAAAGAGTGTCTTGCTCCACCACAAAAGCTGGAATTTCCTGATTTAAAATTTGCTGAAACTGGGCATACTCATTTTCTCTTTTTTTAAAATCAAACTCTTGACGGGCGCTTTCTAAAAGTTTATCGGCTTGAACATTTTTAAAATTGGAAAGATTTTTACCATCTCCGCCAGCTGGCGGACTAATTTGAGAAGAATGCCAAAATGGATACGGATCAGGGTCTTCACCATAGTCTAAACCGTAAAGCAAAACATCGTAATCCCGTTTAGGAATGACTGTTTTTTGCAAAGTCACATTATCTTTAATGTCCAGATTGACTTTGACGCCATTTTTACCCCATTTGTCGGCAATTGATTTAGCAACATCAACATTTTTTTGATTTGAAGAAGTAACCAATCGCAGTTCTAAAGCTTTGCCCGGGTTAGAATTTTCTTTCAAAGCCTTACGAACATTAACATCTTGCAAATCTTTGTTGGAAAGATTAAAAAATATTGTTAGTTGTCGCGGTAATTTCATTTCAAATTTTTGAAAAGAAGAGATAGTTTCGGCATCCACAGTTGTTGCAAAACCGTCAATTTCGCCCCGTTTTGCCGCTTTTAACAAAGCGTCTTGATCGGGATAAAATCTAAAAATTATTTTATCAATATACGGTTGGCCGGCATAGTAATCATCGCGAGCGGAAAGTTCAACTTCACTTTTACTTTCTTTGGTAATTTTATAAGGTCCATAAGGAAAAATTGGCTCGGTTGAAGTGTATAAAAACGGACTGAAAGGTTGTTTGAAAGTAAAAGTAATTGTTGCCAGATCAGGTGTGGAAACTTCAATATCTTTCCAAATACCTTCACTGGTAATTTGGTTGGCAAAATCTTCGGAGTTAAATTGAGAATTAAGATGAAAAACATAGACTTTGCCACCCTCATTAATATCCCAGCTTTTGGCCATGTCGCCAATAATATTTTTGTTAGAATCGTATTTTGTCAAACCGCCATTTACTAAACGAGCAATTTGACTATCAAGATTACTACTATCTCCAACTACACCTTCACGAAAAACACCACCATTTTCGGGAAGTGCCTCCGTTGAAGAAATCCAACGATTGATGCCAATAATAATAATTAAACCAATAATAACAAGCGATGAAACAAGTAAAATCACTTTTTCCAATCTTGAAAAAGCCCGGGGTAAAAACTTCAAGGATTCAAAAGTTTCTTTACAAGGGTATGATTTAACAAGATTTAAAAGTTTCTTAAATTTTAAAAATATATTTTTAAAAATTTTCATGAGAGCAAAATTATACTAAGAGATTGACAATCGCCATAATCACAAAAAGACCAGCTAAGGTGACTGTTAAATAAAACAGGAAATTTTCTACACCTCTTCTAGAACGATAAACTTCGCCGGCACCACCAAAAGCCCCGCCCAAAGAAGTGCCGCGATGTTGCATGAGAATAGAAATAACAAGCATTACAGCTAAAATAATTTGAATGATTAAAAATGTTTGTTGCATTGTTTTCCTTTACTAATTGGAGGCCTGGGTGAGATTTGCACTCACGCATATTGGTTTTGCAGACCAATGCCTTACTACTTGGCTACCAGGCCTAAGCGGGAGACGGGAATTGGACCCGCTACCTTCTCCTTGGCAAGGAGACGTTCTACCGATG
>CAYZMA010000044.1:0-5789 GCA_964479405.1 uncultured Candidatus Saccharibacteria bacterium | reverse complement strand
TTAATTACTATTCCTAATGATCGGTTATTGTCAATTATCGATAAAAAGACTTCACTCTTTGACGCCTTCGGTATTGTTGATGACGTTCTCAGGCAAGGTGTCCAAGGAATTTCCGATTTAATTACTTTGCATGGTATTATTAATGTGGACTTTGCCGATGTTCGCACCATTATGGCTGACGCCGGTTCAGCTTTAATGGGTATTGGTCGCGCTTCGGGTGATAACCGAGCCATTGAAGCGGCACGAGCCGCCATTGATTCTCCTTTACTTGAGCTTTCTATTGACGGCGCCAAAGGCATTTTGTTTAACATTACCGGTGGACCAGATATGGGAATGTATGAAATTGACGAAGCGGCTAAAGCTATTACCGAAGCGGCTGATCCAGACGCCAATGTTATTTTCGGATCAATTATTGATGAGGCTATGTCTGGCGAAATTAAAATTACTGTTATTGCCACTGGTTTTGATGTTGACAGGCGTCCGAGACAAGGTTTTGATAAAATGTCCAGCCAAAATCAAAGACCGCAAGCTGTTTCAAGTTACCAACAACAACCACAACCGCAAGCCCAGCCACAACAATTACCAGATGAATTTGACAGCGATGAAAATCTTGAAGACGAATTGGAAGTTCCGGCCTTTATCCGGCGTAAATTAAAATAGACAGATAACAGACCCTAAGAGAATCCCCCTCCTTTCTTGGTGTTTGCTATTTGTTCTCAAAATTTGTTGAAATTATTTTTAAGGAGGTTTTAATGTCCCAAAAAACCAGTTTGCTTGACGAAGTTCAACCTAAAATAGTTAAATTAGAGCTCTCTGAAAATGCTCTAAGAGTCATTGCCAAACGATACTTAATGAAAGATCGTAATTTAGAACCAATTGAAACACCGGAAGAAATGTTTCAAAGAGTGGCTAAGCATATTGCCAAAGAGGACAGTAATTACGGCGCTACCAAAGAGGAAATTTCTAAAACTGAAAATCAGTTTTACAATGTAATGGCCAGCCTGGAATTTTTACCCAATAGTCCAACATTTACTGGCGCCGGCACTAAGTTGGGCCAACTTTCGGCTTGTTTTGTTTTACCAATTGAAGATGACATGAAAAGCATTCTTAAGACACAGATGGATATGGGCTTAATTCATAAATCCGGTGGCGGTACCGGCTTTTCCTTTTCGCGACTACGACCCAAAAATGATGCTGTTGGTTCAACTGGGGGTATTTCCTCGGGTCCAATTGGTTTTTTACAGATGTATAACGACACAACCGAATGCATTAAGCAGGGGGGCACTCGTCGAGGCGCTAATATGGGCATTCTGCGAATTGATCATCCGGATATTTTGGAATTTATCAGTTACAAAGAAAAAGAAGGGACACTGATAAATTTTAATATCTCCATCGCCCTAACTAAAGATTTCATGAAAGCGCTTGAGAAAGATGAAGAATATGAATTAATTAATCCGCGCGACGGAAACCACACTGGCAAACTTAAAGCTCGGGAAGTTTTTGACAAAATTGTTGATGGTGCTTGGCGAAACGGCGAACCCGGGATTATTTTTTTAGATAAAATAAACGAAAAAAACCCAACCCCAAAAGTCGGCGAAATTGAAGCCACTAATCCTTGTGTTACAGGCGAAACTTTAGTTTCAACAGAAAAAGGGCTGATGAGAATTGATACCATTGCAAGTATTTATTCTGACGGTGGACTAAATATCGTTACTGATGAGGTTGTATCAGAAAATACAGGATATGATTATTATTCAAGCGGCGGAACAGCATTAGCTACTACAACTAAAATAAAACGTCGTTGCTCCCTTAACACAATATCACGCGCTTTTAAAACTGGAATAAAACCTGTTTATCATTTAACTACCGAGTCAGGCTACGAGATTACTGCCACCGCTGATCATAAAATTTACACTCAAGATGGTTGGGTGTTACTTCAAAATATCCAGCCAGGATACCATACAGTTTATCTTCAATCGCAAGCAGGAGCGTTTAATATCAGTAACAATCTTCCATCTACGACTGTTCACAAATTAAGCTTACCAACAAAGTGGAGCAAAGAGTTGGGAGAGATAATGGGCCTAATTGTTGGAGACGGCTGGCTGATAAAATCAGGCAAAAATTGTCGGTTGGGATTAACCTTTGGTGAAAGCAATGAAGATGTGCTAAATTACATCAAACCTATCATGAACGGTTTTTATGGCAAAAATATTAAAGAAATTGCCAGACCTAATGGAACGTATCATTTGTCATATCACGGCAAGTTCCTGATCGAGTTCTTCTCGCAATTAGGGATATCATCAAACAAAGCCGCTTCAAAAAAAGTACCTGAAACAATTTTTACGGCACCTAAAGAAGCGGTAATCGGATTCCTAAGAGGATTATTTAGCGCTGACGGCACGATTGCCTGGCACGAAAAGAATCAAAATAAATACATTCGACTTACTTCCAAATCCCTTGCATTAGTTAAAGGTGTTCAAGTATTATTACTAAATTTGGGTATTAAATCTAAAATTTACAATCGCTCTCGAGATGCAAGATGGGGTTTTCCTTACACAAATAAAAATGGTCAGAGTAAAAAATATTTGTTAGATGGCATTCTCTATGAACTTAATATCTCCAAGAGTAGCTTGAAAGTATTTTTAAACCAAATTGGATTTATTAATCAAAAACATTCTATTTTAAGCCAGAAATTACTTAAACTAAACTGCCGTAACGAAAAATGGGAGGAAACAGCCAAAGAAGTAAAATCAATCGGCTTAAAAGAAGTTTACGATCTGACTGAACCGTCCACTCACTCTTTCATTGCCAACGGCATTGTTATATCAAATTGTGGCGAGCAACCTCTTTTACCTTACGAATCTTGTAATTTAGGCGCTTTAAATCTGAAAAAATTCACAAAAGTTGAAAGCGGTCAAACAGAAGTTGATTGGAACAAGCTTGAAAAAGTAATTTCCGACGCTGTCCACTTTATGGACAATGTCATTGATATTAATAAATATCCCGTAGCCGAAATTGAAAAAATGACTAAATTAAACCGCAAGATTGGAATCACGGTAATGGGTTTTGCCGATATGCTTTACAACTTAGGCATTCCTTACGATTCGGACGAAGGTTTAAAGATGGCCGAGAAAATAATGGGTTTTATTGAGAAAAAATCCCACGAAGCCTCCCAAAAGATAGCTAAGACGAGAGGTGAATTTCCAAATTTTCCAGAAAGTGTCTGGAGTAAAAACAACGGCCCAAAAATGCGCCATGCCGCTACTACTTCATGTAATCCGACTGGCACTTTAAGTATTATTGGCACTTGTTCCTCTGGAATTGAGCCGTTTTTCGCACTGGCTTACACCAAAACCGTCATGGACGGCACCGCTTTACAGGAAGTAAATGAACATTTCCTGCGAGTAGCAAAACAGAGAGGTTTTTACAATCAAGAACTTTTAGAAAAGATTTTGGAAACAGGCAGTATTCAAGAAATTGATTCTGTCCCGCAAGATGTTAAAAAAGTTTTTAAAGTTGCCAGCGATATTGCACCAGAATGGCATGTTAAAATGCAAGCTGCTTTTCAAAAACACACTGATGGCGCTATTTCTAAAACAATTAATTTTCCCAATTCGGCTACCCGCGAAGATGTTGAAAAAGCTTATCTTTTAGCCTATAAATTAAATTGCAAAGGCTTAACTGTTTATCGCGATGGTTCACGCAACGCCCAAGTTCTAACTGTTGGCACTTCCACTCCTACTCCCACAATAACTGCCACTTCGGAAACAAAAATTACGCCTCGGGAAAGACCAGACATTATTCATGGTTCTACTTATCGCATTAAAACCGCTTATGGCAAACTTTTTATTACTATCAATGACGACGAGAATGGAACACCTTTTGAAGTTTTTTCTCATTTAGGCAAAGCCGGTGGTTTCTTTGCCGCCAAAGCCGAGGCTATTTGCCGGTTAATTTCTTTAGCCCTTCGATCTGGTGTTGATCCGGAGGAAATTATTGATCAGCTAAAAGGCATCCGTGGTCCAACACCAACTTGGTCAGAAGACGGCAAGATGATTCTTTCAATGCCTGATGCTATTTCTCAAATTTTAGAAAAACATATTACTAAATCACAAGCTCATTTGGATTTAGATTTCAAACCAGCAGAGCAACTAAAACCACTATCTTTAGCCGATTTGGGTGAAGCACCTGCTTGTCCAGAATGTGGTGCTTTGCTGGAAATTTCTGAAGGATGCCTTAAATGCAATCTTTGCGGATTTAGCAAGTGCGGTTAATTTAAAAATGATTCATATTTATACCGGCGAAGGTAAAGGAAAAACCACCGCCGCCCTAGGACTGGCCTTGCGCGCTCTTGGCGCCCAAAAACGGGTCGCTATTATTCAGTTTATGAAAAAAGGAGACTCGTCAGAAATCAAAGCTATAAAAAAGCATAAATTACCAATTGATGTTTTTACTTTCGGAATAGGTTTTTTCAAGATTTTGGGCGATAATAAGCCTCCTGAAAAACATAAACAGGCAACACAAAAAGGTTTAAAAAAAGCAAGGCAGATTATTGAAAAAGGGGATTTTGATCTTATTATTTTAGACGAGATTAATGTCGCTCTAGATTATAACCTTATTATTTTTGAAGAAGTAGTTGAGATTATTAAACTAAATAAAAAAGCGGAGCTTATTTTAACCGGCAGAAACGCACCCTCAAAATTAATTAAAATTGCCGATCTTGTAAGTGTCATTCAAAAGAATAAACACTATTTTGACACCGGCGTTAAGGCAAGAAAAGGCATTGAATTCTAATGACACTTGACAGAAAATTTTATAAATTCTAATTTGAAGATGGATAATAAATAATAAATAAGGCGGGAGCAAGGAGCAAAATGGACAAAGAAAAAACATCTTGGAGTTTGAGTAACTTCATTGCAATTATCATTTTGGCTGGCATTTTGATTGTCGGCGGATCAATGCTTGGTAGCAGAGTTTTGGATAAGCAATCGCAAAAGGCAGTCGCCGGAACACAGATTCAATTTCAACCAGTGGTTGAAAAAACTATTAATTACGATGGTCAAGCCGGTAAAACAGCTTTGGATATTTTAAAAGCCAGTCATCAAGTTGAGTCCCAAGATTCTTCTATTGGTATTTTTGTCACTGGTATTGACGGAACCAAAAACCAAGACAATAAATATTGGATGTTCTATGTTGACGGTCAATTAGGAGCCACCGGCGCCGACCAATACACCACCAAAGACGGTGATAAAATTGAATGGCGCTACGAATCGCTACAGTAAAAATGTTAGGAGGGATATGTCGTCTATTTTATGTGAATTTCAAGACAAAGATTTTAATGAATTTTTAAAATCAAAGGAAAATGGCTTGGCTTTATTTAGTGCGCCATGGTGCAATGCTTGCAAAGTTGTTACCCCAATTATTGAAAAAATTGCTCAAAGTAATAAAAAAATAAAATTTATCAAAATTGATGTTTCAAAATCGCCCGGGCTGGCATCCAGAATGGGTGTAATGAGTTTGCCAAATATTCTTTTAATTAGTAAGGGTAAAGTCGCCGGTCAATTAATTGGAACAACAACTCAAAAAGCGATTGAGACAAAACTAAAACAGACTCTTGAGCGGGCGATGTAGGCAAGGAGGGGAAAACCTACATCAGCCCATTCAGAAGTCTGTTTCTTTTTCTATCATGAGATTACATAATAGCATAATTTGATAATTTTGTCAATAGTTTTTTGGCTCTACAATAAATACAGTGGTAGTTTTTACCAGAGATAAACCTAGACAAAAAA
>CAYZMA010000043.1:0-5990 GCA_964479405.1 uncultured Candidatus Saccharibacteria bacterium | reverse complement strand
ATCTTCAGTGGTAGGAACAGCAAAAGCCGCCACTACCACTGCCAAAGCGCGGGCGCCGACAAGTCAAAAAGTTGCCTCGGCAAATGATCAAAATTTAAATAATCAAAACACTCAAATCGGTGGTTACAAATCTTCATTTTGGATTGAAATGGTCAAGGTTTTTGTTGGACTCTCACTTGTTTTTCTGTTAATATTGATTATCAAGCTCTGGAGAATGAAAAATGATAATCCACCGATCGGAGGAAATTTTGGTGACGATCTCACGTAGCGCCGAAGAAACAATTAGATTTGCTCAAAAATTTGCTCAAAAATTAAAAGGCGGGGAAATAATTGGTTTAATCGGCGATTTAGGCGCTGGTAAAACTGTATTTGTGAAGGGTTTAGCTGAAGAACTAGGAATTAAAGAAGCTGTGACCAGCTCAACTTTTGTAGTTTTAAAAGAGTATAATATTTTACAACCAATGTTACACCTACGAGGTGTAACAAAAGGTTTGACAAAATTTGTTCATATAGATGCTTATAGAGTGGGGACACCTAATGATATTATTTCGGTTGGAATTGAAGATTATTTCAATAGAAAAGATGTGGTGATGGTGATTGAATGGGCTGAAAAAATAAAAAAACTCTTGCCCAAAAATACTATTTATATAAATTTTAAACATATTAGTGAAAATGAACGAGAAATATCCATTCTTAACCGAGTGTCCACCTACGAGGTGGACAACAGGTTTAGAGATAATATTATAAGATGATTTTAGAAATTAATACCACCGATCGTGAAAAAATTAGTTTGACGCTTTTGGATAAAAAAGCAGAAAAGTATTTTGAATTTAAAACTAAAGATCAGAGCGCAGATTTATTGGTGGCAATTAATAAAGTTTTAAAAAAGAACAAAATATCGCTTCAAAATTTAAAAGCAATTGTTGTCAAGATTGGTCCCGGTTCTTTTACGGGCGTAAGGGTAGGGGTAACAGTCGCCAATACCCTTTCTTGGACATTAGACATTCCAGTTATTGGTTATAAAGAAGGTGAGCGGGATAAAATTCTGAAAAAATTTCTTAAAAGTTCAGAGAAAAATTTTTTAAAATCAGCAGTCCCCTATTATGAAATCTAATATTTTGATATACTATCTATATGTTTAAAAGAAAAGTACAACCCATTCCAGCCCAACCACGAGAAGTAAAAATTTCCCGTAATCCTTGGAAAAAGAAAATAAAATGGTTTATTTTTGGTATTCTACTTATTATTTTAGGAGTTGGTCTTTGGATTGGAGTCTTGGCTAACAGTGCGATTAAAAATATCACATCTGATGGCAACAATAAATCTTCTTTGCTTTCTTTTTTGGGTGATTTTAATTCAGTCAATATTAAAGGAAAAAGTGAAGGTAGAACCAATATTCTAATTTTGGGGATGGGTGGCAGTAATCATCCTGGTGGAAATTTGTCTGATACAATGATTGTCGCTTCTATTAACTATAAAGACAATAAATTGGGTCTGATGAATATTCCGCGTGATTTATGGGTGCCGATTACCGGTTTTAGCCACGCTAAAATTAATGAAGCTTACGCTGACGGTGAGAAAAATAAAAGCGCTACCGGCAGCGGTGGTCAGCTTTCAAGCAAAACAGTTGAAAATGTTCTTGGAATTCCAATTCATTACTTTATTCGTCTTGATTTTGAAGGTTTTAAAAAATTAATTGATACCGTTGGCGGAGTGGACATTTATGTTGAAAAAGATCTCTCTGATCCATATTATCCGGCTGATAATATGATTGATTATAGCCCATTTAAAATTTCAGCTGGCAATCATCATCTAGACGGCGCTTTAGCTTTGAAATATGTCCGTTCTCGGGAAACCACTTCCGATTTTGATCGCTCTAGGCGTCAACAACAAGTGATGGCGGCAGTGAAAGAAAAAATCTTAACTTTAAATATTCTGGCTAATCCAAAAAAAGTGACGGAAATTATTAATATCTTGGGCGATCATGTCAAAACCAATATGCAAGTTGATGAAATTTATGCTCTTTGGAACGCAAGTAAATCAATTGACATGACCAATGTTACCAGCAAAGTTTTGGATACTTCTGCGGGTGGGCCCTTAACATCTGCTCAAGATTCGCGTGGCTACTATATTTATCCTCGTAAGGGTATTGATAATTTTACCGAGCTTCAGTTAATAGCAAAAAATCTTTTTACAGCAGGAGCAAGTGGTGATATTGATTCAGTTAAAATTGAGGTTTTAAATGGCACTAGCCGGAGTGGCACCGCTAACACTGTTTCCCAGTTTTTAAAAAGTTACGGTTACAATGTTACGAAAATTGATACCGCGAGAAATAAAGTTGATAAAACAATTGTTTATGATTACTCTGGTGGAAAATATCGCGCTTTTGTGCAAACAATTGCCGACCAATTAAATGCAGGTGTTGATACGAAAGAGGGCAATATACCCAATATTGATATTCAGGTTGTGGTTGGAGAAGATTATTTAAACTAAACCTATGAAAATTATTTTCAGACACCTTTGGCAGATTTTAAGTGTTTTTGCTCTTTTCTTGGTTATTTTTGGATTTTTTTATTTTGAAACATCAACAATTCTTAGAGTGCTGGTAATTGTTTTGGGATTGTTAGGTTTGGCAACAACACGAAGCACTAGTGAGATTTTGGTTCTCTTAATTTACTATTTAGGTTTATATGACTTCTATAATATTCGTTATGGTTTAGCTATACCCTTATTTTTAATTATTTTAGCTGTTTTTGGTTTGACAATTTTTGTTTTTTATCTTTGGGTTTATTTTCAAAAGTTGCCTCAAGGACAAAATAAAAATCTTTTGCGGCTTTATCTTGTTACGGCTGGTTTAATGGCGATGGAAATCTTTTTAACTATGTCTTTTTGGCCAGTTGAACCGAAAGTTAAAAGTTTAGTCATCGTAATTGTTTTTTATATCATTGCGCGAATATTTTACTTGTATATTAATAATGTGTTAAACTTAAAAAAGACAGTAATCTTTATATTAATTTCTTTATTAATTTTAGGGGCAGTTTTAGCCTTTAATATGTTCTTTGGATTTTAAAGGAGTATCGTGAAAATAAATTTTTCAAATTTCAAGTTCAAACTAAAAAATTTCTTTATTAATTTAATTTATCGTTTAAAACCGCGTTGGCAATTTCGTTGGATTTTAACTTTTGTGATTTGGATTCTAGTTCTTACTTACCTTGGCTTTGGTATTTACTTTGGTAGAGAAATTTATGCTAAGCACTCGGAAAACTCAAAAGTGGTCTTTTCTACAAAAATTTACCCATTTCCAACCGCTTTTGTTGGTGGAAATATTATTTGGGCTAAGGAATATTATCAGCAACTCTCTTATATTAGAAAATTTTCCGAAAAAACCCAACAACCCACTCCTCCGGCAGGAGAACTAAGGACTCAAATTGTTGATCAATTGATTGAGAATCGTCTTTTAAGTTGGGAAGCGGCTAAAAATGGTATTAGGGTTACTTCTAAAGATGTTGATGATGCCTTCGGGAAAATTGTTGAGCAAAGCGGGGGATTGTCAAATGTTCAAAAAACTTTAAACGATCTTTACAATATGTCAGAGAGTGAATTTAAGAGTTTGGTTCACGATCAAGTTGTCAAAGAAAAAATTCAAGATGAATTAATTGCTCAAGTTAAAGTTTCCCATATTTTGGTCAAAGACGAGGGGCGAGCCAATGAAGTAGCTCAAAAAGCAAAAAATAATGAGGATTGGAATAATTTAGCTAAAACTTATTCGGAAGACATTAAAACTCGCGATAGTGGTGGCGATCTTGGATGGCTTGCTCGAGGGAATTTAGTGATTGACAATAAACAAGTTCCTGAATTTGAAGAAGCCGCTTTTGCCGCAAAAATTGGTGAGGTTTTTGGACCAGTTAAATCTCAAGTCGGTTTTCAAATTGGTAAAGTGGCGGAAAAAAAGGGTAAAATTCAACTTTCTTACACTAATTGGTTAAATAATATCAAAAAAGAAACTAAGATTTATATTTTTATAAAATAAAAATTCCGCGACAAGCGTTAGCTTGGCTATACTTTTATTTAAGTAATTATTAGAGTTCTTTTAGCCGTTCTAAAATAGTATTTTTGGCATCAATTGGCTTAGTGGTTAAATTTTGTAAATAAACCGGTGCTTGATTTGCGTCTAAAGTTTCTCGGTAACGAACAATCCGGGCAAAATCATTTTCCGGAATAACAAAATCAATATCAGTAGTATTATCACGAGCAACTTGCGTGAAAGCGCAACTAATTTGAGTGATTTTTCCTTGATCATCAAGTTGAAAATTAATGGGAAAATTATCCTTAGCTAAAATTGCGGTGATGGTACCGTAAAGATTGCGGTAGCCTTTAACAACTTGGGCTGATTCTGGTTGGGCGTTAATATAATTCTTAAGCTCGTCAGTCGTTACGGCAAAACGAGATTGAAATGTATCGCAATTGTTAATAGTTGAGATTTGCGTAGTATTGGAAGAAGGCGAGCGATTAAGAATAACTTCGGGACTGGGGTTTAAATTGATAGGGGAAAATGGAGAATTTTCAAAGGTAATGCTCCAAACATAAACATTAACGCCAAGAGTGACGACAAGTAACAATAGAATAAGATATCTCATGATTTTATTATATCAAAAAATGATTGATTTTATTTCTAATTAAAAATCCCCCAAGCAATAGGGGGCTTTGTTTTATTAAGCTTTTAACCTTTCACTCCCACTTCCGAAGTGGGAGTGGTAGACTATAACTATTAAATTCTGGCGGCATAGTTAAAACCATAAAAATAATTTTGCCATAATTTGTCCGTTGAACCGTAAATATTTTCACCAACAAAATAGTCAACTAAAGCTTCGCGAGAACGCAAAATTTCTTTTAATCTATTCTTATTTTTAGGATCAGCCACAGTTAAATCAACTAATTCCAAACATCTTTCAAAAGCCATTTTAGAATATTTCAGGTCTTTCTTGCGCCACTTGATAGTTCTTTCTACCTCACTACCAATATTAGCCATTTGCTCAAAAATGTTTTTTGAAAACCACTGCTTTATTGTTAGTCCCTTATGATGAAGTATTGTCATTCTGCTATCAATTTATCAACAATTTTTATTATTGTTTCTTTAATTTTAATGTCATCAATGCCCCGACTGCGATTGTTCTGATTGGGTTTAATATTAATCATAGAGTCAAACTCAATAAAATCATCACCATTTTTATCGGGATATAAATTAATTCCCCAAAGATTTTCTTGCTTAGAGCCATTTTTGATTAGTTCGGCTTCTTCGTCAGAATGCATTGGGGCGTCAACTGCCATAATATTTTTCTCAATATCAACAACGGCTTTGACCAAATTATCAAACATATTTTTGGTCATTTCTTTCAACTCGTCTTTAGTAATATTTTTATTAATTATTTTCACATCTTTATTGTAGACAAGATGTTTTCCTAAAGCAAATAATAGTAATCGGGCATTTTTGGTCCGAATGCTTGATTACTATCGTTTGCCAACCATACGTCCACCTACGAGGTGGACATTGGAGGTAGAAAACTAGCGATTTTACAAAAAGAACGACCAAATGGTCGTCTTTTTTTAATAGTGGTTGATTGTAATAGACATTTTAGGCAAACTTGGCATTCTCTTCCAAAAACTTAACTCTTTTTTCAAGATTTTGGAGTTCAAAACGATATGCTACATTATCCAGCCGTAGTTTGATATCTTCGTGAGCTGTTGCATTTTGTTCAAAATGTTTCTTGTTTTCTTTGCGCATGGTTTCAAAGCGAATGTCCATATCACGTCGAACATTCTCTCTGACTTCAGTAAAACCATTTTGCACCATTCGCGCCAGATCATCAATTGTGGTTACTTTCTTGCTCATGTATCTAATTTATTACACGCGATAGTAACTGTCAACAATAACTTCTTGAGGCCGTTGAATAATAAGGCATTTTATTTGTCCTGATGACAAGGTATAATGG
>CAYZMA010000042.1:0-6058 GCA_964479405.1 uncultured Candidatus Saccharibacteria bacterium | reverse complement strand
AAGCACTTGGATGTGGCCCAAGAGATCGTGGGTTCGAATCCCATCAGCCACCCCAAAAAAACTTAAAAAGGAGGATAAATTTCTAAAATAGTTGGTCTAAATGAAAATCAAGTTTTAACGCTCCGACAACAATTTGGCGAAAATGTTTTAGCTCAAGAAGAAAATGTTTCCGGGCTAAAGATATTCTTTAATCAATTTACCTCGCCGTTAATTTATATTCTTTTAATAGTGGCCTCAATTTCTTTTCTTCTAGGCGAACATGTTAATGGCGGTTTGATTTTAGTTGTTTTAGTTGTTGATGTTTTGATGGGTTTTTATCAAGAATATCATGCCCAAAAAACATTAGTGGCTTTAAGAGGATTACTAAAACCCAGAGCAGTGGTAATTAGAAATGGTCAAAAAACAGATATAGAAGTCAAAGAAATTGTGCCGGGTGATATTGTTGTTTTGGCTTCTGGCGATAAAATTCCAGCCGATGGTAAATTAACGGAAGGAATTAAAGTAATAGCAAATGAAGCGATTTTAACCGGCGAAGAAGAAGCGGTCACTAAAAGCGCTCAAGAAAATTCTCAACTTTTTATGGGCTCAACCATAGTTTCTGGCAAGGGCTTAATGACAGTTGAAAAGATTGGTCAAGCAACTGAAATTGGTAAAATTGGTCAAAGTATTGGTGAAATTAAAGAAGAGGAAACACCTCTTCAGAAAAGATTAAATGTTTTTGCTAAAAATTTAGTTTGGTTAATTTTGGCTATTTGTTTAGTAATTTTTATTATTAATATTTTGCATCAAGAAAATGTTTGGTCGTCGCTTGAAATTTCGGTTATTCTAGCGATTGCAACCATGCCGGCGGCTTTGCCTATTGCTTTGACAGTTATTTTAGTTTTAGGCATGAAAAGAATTTTAAAAAGAAAAGGTTTAGTTAGAAAATTACTTTCAATTGAAACCTTGGGTTCAACTTCAGTTATTTGCACTGATAAAACTGGGACTTTGACTGAAGGCAATATGCAAGTTGTTAAACTGGACACGCAAAACGTGGCAACAAGTTTGCGTGTAATAACACTTGATAATGAACAAAAATCAAGCTTAGAAATTGCGTTATGGAATTATGTTAAAAAAGAAGAAGTTGATCCTCAATATATTTACGATTCGTATGAGCAAATTGACGAAGAGCCGTTTGATAACGAAAAAAAGTATTCTTTGAGTATTAATAAAATTGAGGGTAAAAATATTTCTCATTTAATGGGCGCGCCGGAAAAAGTATTAACTTTTTGCCAATTAAATGATCAAAAAAAAGCAGAGATTTTAAGTCAAATTGAAGCATGGGCTGACGAAGGTTTGCGACTTTTAGGTTTGGCTTATAAACAAGAAGGTGATTTAAAAGAAAAAAATAATTATCAATGGTTGGGTTTAATTGGTATTCAGGATCCTATCAGAAGTGAAGTTAAAGAAGCAATTAAAGTAGCGCAAGATGCGGGAATAAAAATAAAAATTGTTACTGGCGATTATTGTAGAACAGCTGAAAAAGTGGCTTTAAATATTGGTTTGAAACTTCAAGCAGAAAATATTATTGATGGTTCAGAACTGGAAAATTTGTCAGACGAAGAACTTAAAAATAGAGTTGATAGTATTGTTTTATTTGCTCGTGTTTTACCTCATCAAAAACTTAAAATTGTCAAAGCTCTGCAAGAAAATGGAGAAGTGGTTGCCATGACAGGCGATGGAGTCAACGATGCGCCAGCGTTGAAAAAATCTGACATTGGTATTACGGTTGGCAAGGCGACAGAGGTGGCGAAAGAAGCAAGCGATTTAGTTTTGCTAGACAGCAATTTTAAAACAATTGTAGCTGCCTGCGAAGAAGGTCGGCTAATACTTTCTAATATTAAAAAAGTTGTTGGCTATATTTTATCTAATTCGTTTGCGGAAATTATATTAATTTTTGGCGCCATGGTTTTAGGTTTTTCGGCGCCTTTGACTGTTGTTCAGATTCTTTGGATTCAGCTTATTTGCGACGGTCCACCAGATATTTTACTGGGATTTGAAACAAAAGATAAAACTTTAATGATACAAACACCGCAAGAAATCCAAAAAGAAAAAATCTTTAGTCCGGCGATGAAATATTTAATTGTGGCAATTAGTTTTACTATTGGGCTGATGTCGCTTTTGATATTTTGGTATTTTGAAAAGAAAACTGGTGATTTAGATTTAGCTAGAACTATTGTTTTTGCTATTATTACATCAGTTAGTTTAATTTATGTTTTTTCGTTTAGGAATCTTAAAAAATCACTTTTTGACTTTGAAAATTTCTTTGACAATAAATACTTATTTTATGGTGTAGCTTACGGTTTTTTGCTAACTTTCATTGCTATTTATTTGCCGTTTTTTAATAATTTATTAAAAACTGTGCCATTAGGTTTTGTTCATTGGCTTTTAGTCTTGGCTGTTGCGGTGATGACAATAATTTGGGTGGAAGTTGTTAAATATTTTGAAAATAAATAAAAAAATAGTATAGTAAAATACAAATATGAACGCGATTGAAGTTATAAATTTAATTAAAAAAGATTTTTACCTTGGACCCAATCAATGAAAGTGGGCATTTCGTCATCAATATGAACTCGGGGCAGGGTATAAATTGAATTACTGTCTTTAATTTCTTGATTTACTTTATGTTTGGTCGTGGTGGCGGCTAAATAACCGGCATTTTTAACTGCTTGGATTGTGTTGGCTGAATAATTGCCTCCTGGATAACAGAAATATTTAATTTTTACTCCAAGATTTTGTTCTAAGATATTTTTACTTTCTTCTAACTCATATTTAAGTTGGTTCTTGGGCATGTTGGCCATATTATCGTGATTAACGCTATGAGAACCAATAATATTGCCGGCTTTTTGCAATTCTTTAAGTTGAGCCCATGTCATGCCACCTTTGTTTAAATTATTCATTTTGATAAAAAATGTGGCGGTGTAATTATACTTTTTTAAAATGGGAAAAGCGTTGATATATTGATCGCGGAGACCGTCGTCAAAAGTAATGACGATCGGTTTTTTTGGGATTTTTTCTTTGCCGACAGCGGCAGCGTAAAATTGATTTAAAGTAATGACATGATAATCATTATTTTTTAGCCATTTCATTTGTTGATCAAAAATGGCTGGAGAAACATAGTAACTGTTTTGTGGTCTTTTAAGGGCAATGTGATGATATGCAAGAATTGGGGCATAAAATTTTCCAGTAGGGATTGTGCCTTCATTAGGTGTGGCGGTTGGCAAGGTGGTAATACTTATACCTTTAACTTCTTTGAGTTTTGGGGGTAAAAAAATAGTATATCGGGTTAGAATCCCAATTGCTAAAAAAATACCAACGATAATGAGTATTTTATTGTACGCCATCGCATCTTTATTTTATCACAAGTCGCAAGAAGTAATGAATTTCATGCTTTAAAATTTAAATTTTATCTGTTATAATTAAATTGGTTGCGCCCGTAAGCCTTTTGCTTTCCGCAAAGCTACGGTCGCTAAATTCGCGCCCGTAGCTCAGTGGATAGAGCGAATGTTTTCTAAACATTAGGTCGTAGGTTCGAGTCCTGCCGGGCGCACCAAAAATTTGGGTCCGTAACTCAGTGGTAGAGTAGCTGGCTCTTAACCAGTTTGTCGTGGGTTCGAGTCCCACCGGACCCTCTATGCGGAAATTAAGGTATTGGTTCTGGGTTCGAATCCCAGATGGCTCTCTTTGCAGAAGTTAAGCAATTTGTATTCATTTTTATGTGAGGTTTTATGACAAATGCAATAATTTATGGCGGAGTCAGTAGTTTGGTTCGGGTGTTTTGGTCTGTGCTCTAACTTTTGGTTTAATGGAAGAAGCTTTTGATAATGGAGTCATTGAAGCTTTTGCCGCCGGCGCAATTTTAGCAATGCTCGCCGACAGCATGATGCCGGAAGCCTTTGAAGAAGGTGGATTTTCTATTGGCATCTTGACAGTTTTAGGTTTTTTAACCGCTTTTATCTTAGCAAAAATTTAAATTCCCATTATTACTTATGTCTAACCATTTACATCCCACTTCCAAAGTGGGCTTTTTTGCAGGTTAGGAGTTAGGAAAAATAAGGAATGGATGCTAGAATAAAGATAAATGAGAAAAAATCCATTAGTTAATGAGTATTGTTATCATATTATTAATCGTAGTATTGCAAAGTTTGTGATTTTTAATGATAGCAATGATTATAAAAGAATTATAAAGTTGTTAGATCTTTATCGTTTTGTGGATTTTCAATATAAATACTCAAAATTTACTCAACTTTCTTTGCTACATCAAAAATCGATTATTAATAGTCTAAAAAATTCTCCTCAATTAGTAGAGATCATTGCTTATTGTGTTATGCCAACACATATTCATCTCATTTTAAAGCAAACAACCGAAAATGGTATTTCTAAATTTATGGCTAAAGTTTTAGATGGTTATAGTAAGTACTTTAATATAAAATATCATCGTAAAGGTCCATTGTGGGAAGGTCATTTTAAGAGCATTCTGGTTAATAACGATGATCAACTTATACATTTATCTCGCTATATACATTTAAATCCGACTTCGGCTGGATTAGTAAAGAAACCCCAAGAATGGTATTTTTCATCTTATTGTGAGTATATTACCGGAAGTAATGATAAAAATCATGATAATCTTTGCCAATATGAAAATCTTATTGATTTAAGTCCAAAGGAATATAAAAAATTTGTTCAAGAGAGAATTTCGTACCAACAAGAACTTTCAAAAATAAAACACGTTTTACTAGAAAATTATTCAGGTTAATTCTAACCATTTACATCCCACTTCCAAAGTGGGCTTTTTTGCAGGTTAGACATATTAATTTTTGTTTATGAAGATAAAAAAAATCCCCCAGACTTCTCTGGGGGAAATATACAAATAATTACCATTTTCGTGCGGTATTGAGTCCTTCAAGATATCCTTGGATATGTGCTGGTGTATCCAAAATTGCTTTAATCCTTAGTAACTGCTCAGTATTTTCAGCGATACGAATTAATCTTACACAATCACTTCCAAGTTGCCATTTCGATGACTCTAACTTTTCTTTATCACCAGACTGTTCGGCGGTATAGCAGTTATTAACAACACGATTTAAATCATCGATATCGTTTTCAAGTAAAGCATGCCAATATCCAGCCGATTCGTCATCGTCATACTCCGACCAATCCAAACTAGCTTCTGATTGACTTAAACTTGGTGTAATTGTTTGGGATGCTTGATTAGCAGAAAAAGTCGGGGTTTTAGAACCAAGAAATTGTCCGTCAGAACCCCAACTGTCAATTCTACCATCCGAACGAATTATTGAGGTTGCAACTGTTTTACCATTAGCGTCTTGGTGATTAATTCTATCACCATTAAATTCGCTGACGGCAACAGGCTTACCGCCGAGTAAAGCATCAATAAATCCTGTGTAACCGGCTGGATAAATATGGTCCTTGTTACCAACGCGGACAATTTGATTGACTGTTTTGCCTTGTGCGTTAGTTCTTTCTGTAATTCCCAGCCAGTCTGTTGAAGAGGAGCCATCGCCACCTCCATGACTGTCTGAATGACTGCCTGACCCAGATGTGCTTGGACTGCTTGGTGAGCTGGATGAACTAATGGATGGTCCAATAATATCAACTTCACCAGCCATTGCAGATATTAGTCCGCCAATAGCACCTAAAATACTATCATTCTTTCCCAAGTGATTCACCTCCTTTCTTTTCAAGGTTTATGTCGTTTAACTAAATTGTCAAAATAATACTATAAACTGCCCAAACTATACCAGATAATTAGTTAAAAATCAAGAGCTTGTGGGCTCTAAATTTGTTTCAGTTTAAGAATCCTGGTAAAATAAAATTACTATGAAGAAAAAAATTGGGATTGTTTTAGGACTTTTAACTTTTTTTGGGCTTATCTTTTTTCCATTTCAAACCAACGCTAAGGGAACTGAAGTTAAAAATGACAATAATTTACACATTTTAATTCAATATAAAGCTGTTTCTAAAGGATGCACTCTTTCTACTAATGACCAAGTTTCTAATT
>CAYZMA010000041.1:0-6085 GCA_964479405.1 uncultured Candidatus Saccharibacteria bacterium | reverse complement strand
GTTTTTTCTTGAAAAAGATTTTTTAATGCGATGTAGAACAATTTTCCCTCGTTAGATGTATTTTCTCAAATTTTTACTCCCAAGTAAATGTCCTGTTCGCGCCGGCAACATTTTCCATCTTTAAAACAACTTTTTCTGGTTTATTTTCAAGCCGAGAAAAAACCAAGGTGCTATCTAAATGATGACCGCCTGAGGCGCCATCCCAACTTTCGGCCTTGTAGGTTTTACCGTCAATTTCCAATACTGAAGTTTCCGCCAAATCAAATACCAAATTACCCTCGTGAGTGGTAAAAGAAACTGCGAAAATTGCCGGTTTTCCGATTGAAAGCTCTACTGGCGTTACCACAACCTCGATATTATTTTGGGAGTCGGTTTTTGATTCTTGAAATTTTCTTTCGAGAGATTCCAACACAGTTGACGGCTTGCTGTTTGAAAAAGTTCTATTCCGCCATATCAGCCATCCGCCAAAAACGATAACAATGACCGCCACTATTAGAAATATTTTTTTCATTTATGCTCCTTTTAAAAATTTATTTAGCCGCCAGCTGATAAAAATTATTCCGAACATATTAAATAGAATTCCTATCCAAAAAAATTGTATTTGATAGGAGGCAACAAAAGCTACTAAACCACTCGCGCCAATAAAGGGTAAAATATTTACTAAATAATGTGCGCAACAGGAAATCATTGCTAAAGTTGAGGTCGTCCCGGTAGCCGCCAAAACTCCGGTTGACGCTTTTTGCCTAACCTTTTGCCGCAGAAAACTATAAAGCCCTGCCTGAACCCCGAAACCTGCGGCAAGTAAAATAAAATAATACCAATATCGGGTAAACTGCTCAATAGCAAAAGAAAATCCTGAAATTAAACCGGACACTGTAACAAACACTGCCAGAATTCCAAAGCTTCCTAAAAACCCAACTAATATTGCTCTTAAATATTTTTTAATCATTTAATCAACAAAATGGCTATTTTCTATAATTACCCCTGTAATGAGGCTTTAACTTTTTCTAAAATTTCATTTGTACTTGCATTCATTTCCGGATAATCACCAACCCACTTGATTTTGTTATCCGAGCCAATCAAAACAAAAGTATGCCCCGGCTTTTGGCCCATATGCATCGAGGAATTCATATTCAAAACTTCGTAATCAGTCGAAACTTTCTTGTTGTCATCAATTAAAACCGGTGAGGTGATTTTATATGTTTCGATAGTTGATTTTATCGTCGCCGCCGGATCAACAACGACCGTTAAAACTTCGGTATTTAAAGAACTAAATTTATCTTTCTCGGCTTGTAGACTAACCACCTGCTGCCAACACGGCGGGCAACCAACTCCTTCATTAAAGTAAAGAAGAATGTTTTTACCCTGATAATCACTTTTAGAAATTATTTTACCGTTAAAATCGCCCGCTGCAAAATCGGGCGCGGCGGCATCGATTTTTGAGCCAGTCTCAGAAGAATTCTTGCTGCCTCGGTCAATTAAAACTATGCCACCAACAACAATCAATATGATTACTATTATAATAAGTGCGTTTTTCATCTGAACCTCCTAATAATTAAATAATTTTTATACCCCCTATGGGTGGGTCTTAAACTTAGTATAAACTAAGCTTTAAAAATGTCAATTTGAGTGCTATAATGAGCACGAAAGGAGTTTTTATGATGGGAGTTGATTCATCAATGATGTCCGGAGGTTTCGGCGGGACGATGATGTTCTTTGGCTGGTTGACCTATTTGGTGTTTATCGTTCTTATGGCTTTTGGCATCGCCGCCCTTAGGAAATATTTGAATAAGTAATCATTGGACTTCGGCAATAATTTCCAATTGGACCGTTTTATTATTAGGATCATTGGTCGTAAAAGTTATTACACGACTAACCTGTCCTTTAACCGGCATTTTGGCGGGAGAATAGATAACTTCAATAGCAGCTTCGCTGCCGGACGGTATTTCTCCTTGCCAGTTTGAGTCTTGATGCATCCCGAATTCTGGAGAATCTGGCTTTCCAACCAGCTTAAAAACAGCGGTAGTGCAGTGACACGAAGTCATAAGGTTATTGATAATCAAATTTTTTTGTCCCACGTTTTTAAGTTTAAATTCATGTTTTGCAATATCATTTAAACCGATTTTTCTAAAATCGTATTTTTTCTCAGTTAGCTCAACTTTGGGAGCGTTAGGATCGTCCGTTTGACTACCAGCGGTATTTGCTGACGAACCGAACTTTGATAAACCAAAAACCAATAACCCCAAAGCTAACACGGCGCCTAAAACGATCATTAATGCTTTCATTTTTCTCCTTTACGATTATTTTTATATGATCTAATCGATTGACGAACAACTACTATTAGAAGCAAGAAAATAAAGATTCCCCAAACATACTCCGGAACCAATTTTGTTTTTTCAATAATAACTGTAGTGAATTTTCCAAAGAATCCAGTCATTTTTTGCAAATACGCAACCGATGTCCATGTTTTGTTTAATATTGCTAAAATAACGATTAATATTCCCATGCCTACTAAAATTATTGCTGAAATAAGATGTGAGGTATGAATATAATAGTTTTTCTTAAAAAAATTCCAACTTAAAACCTTACCCTGAAGCCATTTGGCCTTTGAAAAATCATATTTATCCCAAAAATAAGAAAGGATGAAAAGCGGGAAAACCATTCCCAAAACATAGGTTAATGATAGCAAAAAAGCATAAATAAAAGTGCCAGATAGGGCTGTAATTGTTAAAACGCCAACTAAAACGGGTGTACAGCAAGAAGTGGCGGCGCCGGAGATTAATCCTAGAATAAAGACGGAAAGAATGTCACTTTTTCTCAAGTCCGGTTTAACTTTAAATGGAAGAGAGATGGTTTTGCCAAAAATCGTAAGGATGCCTAAAACTATCAGAAATAATCCGCCTAAAAGAAAAACGGTTTCGTGATAGCTGGCAAAAACCCTGGCCAAAGCAGTTACGCCTAATCCGATCGGCACCAAAACAAGGGCTAAACCGACAAAATAAACGAAGGTCATTAAAAATATTTTTGATTTTTGTTTAAAAGCCGTTCCAAAATAAGCGGGAAACAGAAAACTAATGCAACAGGGAGCAAATAACGCTAACATACCGCCTAAAAATGAAGCGACAATTGACGCCCCTAAAAAAGTTGATGATATTGGTTCCATTAAAACCTTTACTTAAATTTGTTATAGATTAATGCAAAAAGCCATACCAATATTGCCACCAAGATGTCCCAAAGGATTAAACCTAAAATTACATTAGTAAAACTCAAACTCGGTTGGCCTACCACAGCGCCAAAATGAACCAATTTGCTGGCGCCCCAAATGTAAAGACTCGGTAGCAACCAAGCAATCAAAACGCACCCAAGATAAATAATCGTCGCCCAAATAACGCTTACTTTGGTAATTTTTGCTCCATTAAGCATTTTGTCTCCTTTCTAAACTAATTAATTTAACACTTAAAATCAGATTAATCGTCCGGCTAAGATTTATTTAAGGAACTATTTTTAAACTTTGGTTTGCAAACCATCGCCCCTCCCTGAACAGGACAGATGAAATGACAGGAACAGTCACCTAAACAAATTTCGGTGCTAACTTGATCCTTTAGAGAGATTGCCCTATTTCTTCTCTGTGCCCCCGATCATCATACTCATAAACTTTCTCTTCTGATTCGTTTGCTACTTTTTCATGCGAACCATCACAAAAAGGTTGATTTTTTGATAATCCGCACATACAAATCCAGACGGATTCTTTCTGTGATTTAATTTCTAACGGCGCTTTTGCTTCTTTAATAATTTTTCTCGACATATTATGTATCTTTCTTCAGATTAATTAATTTCGACCTTTTTTAAAATATGATTCCAAAAATTTGAAATAGTACATGAAAGATAAGGTGAGTGATTACTAAAAAAATAAGTAAGATTCTGGTATATTTGTGATATCTTACTAATTTATCTCTGAATTTTTTAAGCGGCCCCCAATTTAAACTGTTGTACCACCAACAAGTTGATAAATCAATAAAAAACACGACAGTCAATATCACTGCAATCCAAAAAAGCAAATCTTGGCCCAAAATTAATGTAGGCATAAATCTCCTGAAACTAAGTTTTATTTACTGTTTACTCCACTTTCAGACTGCCCTCCATACCTGATGCTCTATGACCAGGGACTGAACAGAAAAAAGTATATGTCCCCAAAGAGAGAGCGGTAAACTCAACAATATCTGTTTTCCCTCCATCCACAGTCTTCGTTCCTACTCCCAGTCCCTCAAGAGTAAGATTGTGGGAGGCTCTGCCATTATTTCTGAAGGTTATTTTTATTTTCTCGTCAGCTTTGACACTGGTACTTGAAGGACTAAAACTAAATTCAGTCCCCACAACACTAATCTCGGTAATTCCAGAAGTAAAAGTTTGGGTTGTTGGTGATGTTTCAGTCGGCATTGAGACAGGAGCTGGTGCTTGATAGCTACCTCGCAAAAGAAAGTAACCGCCGACCAAAATCACAAGAACAACAACGATTATCCCTATTGTTTTACCATGCATATTTTTTCGTCTCTTTTTTTAAGTGTTATTTTCAGAGGTTGAATACCTCGTAGCCCTTCGGTCTGAGCCTCACGGTCGAAGACTTGCTGCGAGGTAGTTTATTATTTAGATTTTAATTCGCCCTTTCATATATTGTAATTTTAACATTACCCAAAAATTATTTCAATTTTGTCTCTGTCTTGCATAATATAATTTTCAAATTCAGAATTCAACTCGCCATTGACTAGCATTTTTAACTGACTATCAGAAGCCAAACATTTATCAAAAATACAATCTTTGCTGAATTTCTTCCCCCAGATTTCAAAAAAGCGGCTCAAGCGCAAATTGTCTTCTTTAACCAAACCTGAAAATTCCATATGAATTACTCCGTCTGTCTCGTGGGTATGAATCGGTCTTTCAGTAATGCCAAGACCGATATTGGCTGGAATTTCCTGATATTCGCCCAAGATTTTAATAGTCAAATCGGTGTGCCAGTGAATCCCCTTTTGAGAAATTATTTCCGATTGCGGTATAACTGGCGAATTTTTAAGCGAAAACCATCCTCCGACAAAAACTATCCCGCCAATAACTAAAACTCCGGCAGCCAATCCTAAAAACTTTTTTGTTCTTTTCTGTCGCTGCCGCTTTAATTTCTCTTTTTCTTTTTTGTTCTTTTCTAAAAAAGATATTCTTCTTTTCATTTTTGAATTTGTTTAATCATCCAGACGATAAAAAGGATTAAGGCGACGATGATAAGAATCCAAAAAAGCCACATAAAAATCATCATATTTTGCATCATACTAGACCAATCTCCGTCAGACGTATATGCAAAGGCATTATTAATGATGTTAAACATATATTCCTTTTCCGCTATCGCGGATCCGCGTTTAGCGGACTAACACCCTCCCTTACTATTTAATAATTGTAAAGCGCTATTTAACTCATTCGGCGATAAGCCACTTGTTTGCAATTCTTTAGCAATCGCCTCTTTAGGAAAAAAATAATTAATCCACCGACTCACTTCAGACTGAATTTTATCACGGGACTCTCCGGCTTTTATCATCTTTTTTATCAATCCGTAACTGGCCAAATGATGGCCGCATTGGCAGTTATCTGAAAAAGTTTCAACCGTTGAGGTAAAACCACAACAAGCCATAGTAACATCGAAACCGGCAAAATTTTTCATTTCATCATCCGTCATTGCCATGTTGGAAGCAACTACTAGGGTATCGTAATCGTTACTGCTAAATTTCAATCCCAAAACTGAAGCTGATTCCTCAGCAGGAACAGTTTTTGCCCGCGTTAAAACAATAAGATTTTCAGCTTTTTGGTCGGATTTTTTTTGACTATTTTCATACCACATCGAACCGCCAATTGCACTTCCGAATAAAAGAAAAACTGAAATACAGCAAACTTGCCATAATTATCATATCTTTTCACAAAAGACAAAAATGAGAAGTAAGAGTTCTTCTTCACCCTAAAATATGGATTAAATATTTTTGAAGTATAGTAAACAGAAGCCAATCTAAAGATTATTGCAAAAGAAAAAAGTGCAGTAAATCCTAAC
>CAYZMA010000040.1:0-6166 GCA_964479405.1 uncultured Candidatus Saccharibacteria bacterium | reverse complement strand
TTCATTTGACCCAACAACTGCATTTCAGTTAGGTAGTTTGACGACTTGACACGGACCCTATAGTATGCCTCTATTTGACACATTGGTATTTACACATCAGATGTGAAAAGTCGGATGTGTAGCAATTAATTCAAATATGTAATACGATAACAATGTTATGTATTATAGACCGTCATTTGCTTGTGAATATTTTTATCATATTTATAATCGAGGGGTTGCAAAACAAGAAATTTTTGGTGATAAAAATGATTACCTAAGGATGCTTTCCACATTTTCTTATTATTTAGAAAAGTATACGAATAAATACTCCATTGTGTTAAAAGAAGAATTAAATAATATCTTATTAAAAACTCCTGTTCAACCTTTAGTTCAGATATATGCTTACTGCTTAATGCCAAACCATTTTCATCTTATTCTTAAACAAATAATGGATAGAGGAATTTCAGAATTTATGCGCAAAACACTCAATAGCTATACTCGATATTTAAACACAAAAAATAATAGAGTAGGACCGATTTTTCAAGGAAAATTTAAAGCTGTTTTAATAGAGAGTGACGAGCAGTTATTACATTTATCGCGCTATATACATTTGAATCCGTATGTTGCAAAGCTGACTCAATCTGTTCAAGAATATCCGTGGTCATCATACAAACAATATCTGAACAAGGACTCAAATAGACTTTGTAGCCTTCTTGATTCATCGTTAACGACAGATTATAAAGAATTTGTTGAAGATTATGCTAGTTACGCAGTTGATCTTGCCTATATCAAAAAATTTTTGATTGATATTTGACACATCGGCATTTACACATCGGATGTGAAAAGTTGGATGTGTAAATAAAGTACTAATTAGCTTCCAGCTTCTTCTTCCATTTGTTCTAGGCGAGTATAGTAGTCTGGAATTTCTTTAAGATGGGCAAGCGCAATTTTACCGGTCATAATTGGATCGTCATTGGTTACATTAGTTTGAGAGTCAATTAAACCGTGTTCCAACTCAACATCTAAACCCATTTTAAATTGTTCTAAATTAAATTTTTCCCAGTCAATACCAATTTGATTGCCAATTTCCTTGGCTTCTTGTTCGTTAAATTCTTTTTTCATTGTTTTCCCTTTCTAATAATGGTGTCCCCGGGAGGAATCGAACCTCCGACCTAGACGTTAGGAGTGTCTCGCTCTATCCGCTGAGCTACGGGGACAAGCCTATCTAGATTTTACCATATTTTAAAGGTATAATGAAATTATTGTCGGGGTGTAGCGCAGCCTGGTAGCGCGCATCGTTCGGGACGATGAGGTCGGAAGTTCAAATCTTCTCACCCCGACCAGTTATTAATAGTGTGTTAGTAGCATAAATATGTTAATATTTAATAAGAGGTGATTTATGGAAAATCGTATGAAATTTGATATTTCCACCATGACTATTTTAAAAGTAGCGGTTGGAATTTTATTAGTTTGGCTTATTTATTCTCTTCGCGAAATTATTGTTTTAATTTTTATTGTTTTGGTCATTGTGGCGGCCATGGGACCTTTAGTTGACAGAATGTCAAAATATATTCCTAGACTTTTGTCGGTTATTCTTTTGTCGGTTGCTTTTGTTGGCATTTTAACGGCCATTGGTTTTTTAATCGCGCCACCAATAATTGAACAAATTAAACAGTTGGCGATTAATTTGCCTTACTATATTAATAAACTTGGTCCTTTTTACGAAAATGTTAAAAATACTTTGCCAAATTATCAAGAAAACATATTTAATTTTTCTTCTAAATTGGGTGGTCTTACTTCCGGCGTCTACTCAACAACTATCAGTTTCATCGGTGGTGTCATTTACTTGGTTACGATTTTAGTTTTGTCTTTTTATATGCTTTTGGAAGAAAATTCCTTAAAAAGTTTTATCCGTCAGACAATTCCTCTTGAACATAAAGAAAAAAGTTTTGAAATTGCGCGAAAAATTAGTCTTAAAATGGGTAGTTGGCTTCGCGGATATTTTTTACTAATGTTAGTCATTGGCACCCTTGATGGTCTTGTTTTATTCTTTTTAGGGGTTCCGTATGCCTTAACTTTAGGTGTTTGGGGAGGTTTAACAGAAATGGTTCCTTACATTGGACCATGGTTGGGATTAATACCAGCTTTTTTGGTGGCTTTAGCTATTTCGCCATGGAAAGCATTATTTGTTTTAATTGCGTTTTTAATTATTCAACAGTTAGAGGGACAATTTCTGGCACCTAAAATTATGGGTAAAGCAGTCGGACTTTCGCCGGTAATTATTATTCTTTCACTCCTTTCTGGCGCAAAACTGATGGGTATATTGGGGATGATGATTGCTATTCCGATTGCGGCGGTTTTATCAGTTTTAGTTGAAGAATGGTCAGAAATCAAGAAAATAAGTGAATCAAAATACAATTCTTAACCAAAATTTACCGATAAAAATTAATTTTAAGACCGTCATAATCCTTGTTCTTTTTGTTGTTGGGCTTTATTTTTTAATTCCCAGACTCGTTGACGCTCAAGAAGCGACTAAATTAATTTTTAAAGTTAATAAATTTTATTTAGGTCTAGCCCTTTTTTCTGAATTTTTAAGTTATGTTGGAGCGGCATGGCTTTTGGGGATTATTCTTTCTCGTTTGGGCTATAGAATTTCTTTTTGGGACAGATTCAAGATTGGCTCAATTGCCGCTTTTGCCATCCATTTTTTTCCAGTTGGCTCTTTTGGTGAAGGAGCAATTGATTTTTATTTTCTTAGAAAAAGAAAAGTTGAAGCCGGCTCAATTTTATTAATGCTTATTTTGCGGATTATTATCACTTACATTGCCTTTTTCAGCCTTTTTCTTGTTGCCTTAATTTTAGTCCCAACTTTGCAAGAAGTATCAATGGGGGCGAAATTATTAATTATCACTATCTTTTTATTGGTTTTTGGTGGTTTTGTCTATCTTGTTTTTCTCTATGAGCGCAAAGAAAGATTTAGGAAAGTTTGGCAAAAACTAGTGATTTCGGCTAATTTTTTACTGCAAAGATTCAAACAGCCGGTCTTAACTCCCGAAAAGTCAATTGAAATTTTTGAAGATATTTATGCTGGATTAAGTTTATTTGGTCAAAAAAAAGAACTTTTATTATGGCTGTTATAGCTGGTTTAGTTTATTGGTTGGGTGATATATTTTGTTTATTTTTTGTTTTCTTAAGTTTTGGCTATGTCGCTCACTTTGGCGGACTTTTGCTTGGCTATAGCGTTAGTTCTTTAGCCGGAATGGCTTCTTTTATTCCGGGTGGTTTGGGGGTGACTGAAGGGACATTGGCTTTAATTTTAACCGGGCTTGGAACGCCCAGTACAATTGCTTTAATGTCAATTTTAGTCTTCCGCTTTTTTTCTTTTTGGATTTGGATACCAGTTGGTTTGTACTCATTTTTTAGCTTAAAAAAAGAAAATAAATAAATGAAAATATTATTTGCAACGGAAAGTTATTATCCTAATATTTCAGGGGTTGCTGTTTTTGCTCATAATCTAGCGAGAAAAATGGTTGCTTCAGGTCATGAGGTTTTTGTGATTGCGCCATCGCCAAAAATGATTGCTTATGAGGAAAAAGTTGACGGCATAAAAATTTTTCGGTTAGCTTCAAAAACTAATCCTTTTCGCAAAGGTTACTATGTTTCTCGTTGGCCTTTTAAAAAAGTTGGTCAAATTATTCAAGAAGTTAAACCTGATGTTATTCATCTTCAAGATCCGGCTCTAATTTCTCTGGCAAGTTTGCGAAAAGCGAGAAAAATGAAAATTCCGGTGGTAGTGACAAATCATTTTTCCTTGGAATATACTATTTCGTATTTGCCAGCCTTAAAAATTATTCATCCGTTGTTCCTAAAAGCTCTTCGGACCTATTTAGGCTGGTTTTATAATCGGGCTGACTTACTAACTTGTCCAACTAAAACAGTGGCTGATAATTTTTTAAAAGCTCATTTAAGAACTAAAGTAGAAGTCATTTCCAATGGGGTTGATCTTTCTCGTTTTATGCCTTTTTACGGCGACACCCTTGATGTTAGAAGAAAATTTAAAATACCTTTTAAAGTGCCTTTAGTTTTATTTGTCGGTCGATTAGATGTGGATAAAGATTTAAAAACTTTAGTTGAAGCTATTCCTGAAGTTTTAAAAGAAAATGAAACTCATTTTGTGCTGGTGGGCGAAGGTAAAGTAAAAAATATTTTGGAGAAAATGGTCAAAGATTTTCAAATTTCTAACAAAGTTACTTTTATTGCTTTTATTCCTCATGACAATGAAATCTTACCCAGAATTTATCAAATGGCAGAGGTTTTTATTAATCCTTGTCCGTCCGAGACTCAAAGTATTGTTGTTCTGGAAGCTCAAGCAACCGGTCTGCCAGTGGTTTTAGCTAATGCCGGAGCATTACCGGAACTAGTCAAAGAGGGCGTCAATGGCTTTCTTTTTGAGCCGGGAAATGAAATTGATCTTGCCAGTAAAATTAATCAGATTTTAAAAAATAAAGAAAAAGCTCGAAAAATGGGTGAAAATTCTTTGGAAAGATTGGAAGCTCATTTAGTTGACACAACTCATGATCGTTTTGAAAAAATTTATTTAAAGTTAGTTCGCTTAAAAGCAAAGTAAAAAATGATTAAAAAATTGGTTATTTTAATAACTGCCAGCGCCCTCCTTATAGTTTTGTGCACTTTTTTCTATTTTCATGAATATCAAAATTTGCCCGAATTTGCGGTGCCACTACTTATAGAAGCGAAAATTCCCGAAAAAGGCGAAAAAATAATTATTTTTGCGCCCCACTGTGATGATGAAACTTTGGGGGTGGGTGGTTATATTACAAAATCGGTTAAAAATGGAGCTGATATTATAGTAGTGCTTGTGACAAACGGCGATGGCCATCGTTTTTCTTCAATGAGAGAATTTAATAAAATCTATCCAAACTCCAATGATTATATTAAATCTGGTTATGCTCGCCAGGAAGAATCAAAAAAGGCGTTAGAGATTTTGGGGGTAAAGGACGAAAATATTTTATTTTTAGGTTATCCAGATTTAGGGATAAAAGAACTTTTAAATCAAAATTTTACTGTGCTTTACAAGTCGTCTTATACCAAACAATCATCAACGCCATATAATAATTCTTACAATCAAAATGTAACTTATACTGGTCAAAATTTAGAAAATGATATTTCAAAAATCTTAAAAAAATATCAACCGCAAGTAGTGGTCACAACCAGTCAGTCCGATACTCATCCGGATCATTCGGCAACAGGTGTTTTTGTGGCAAAAGCAGTAGAAAAAATCAATTCATCAATAATAATATATTCTTACTTAATTCATTTTCGCCATTTTCCCAGTCCTAAAGGGCTACATAAAGATCGCCCGCTTTCTCCGCCAGCAAAATTAATTACTACCTCTGACGGAGTTTTGAAAGTTTCATTAGATCAAGAAACTCTGAATTTGAAAGAAAAAGCCCTTTTGGAGTACAAAAGCCAACTTAAAGTGCCAACACTAAAAAACTTGATGGAAAGTTTTATTCGCCAAAACGAACTCTTGTTCACTTCAAATTAATTAAACTAATTTAATAAATTCTTTTAATGAAAGCCCTGATTGTTTAATCATGCTTTTAAGTGTCCCTTTTTTGAGATCCTTATTATGCATAGGAATGGGAACAATTTTGCCATTTCTGTACAGAATTAAATGGCTACCAGTTTGTCTCTTTTTAATAAAACCAACTTTTAAAAGCGCTTTTGCAACTTCTTTAGGTTTTACAACAGGTAGTTTTTCACCCATAAAATTTAGGCTAATTTCTTTTCTGGAATTGAAATCTTGGTAATAAATGTTCCGTCGGGTTCAAGGGGAATTTCCTCTCCTTCTTTTTTGAGGACATATAAATACCCTTCAATTGCATCTTTTGCCATCATCATTGCTTCTTCAAAAGTATCACCTTCGGTAACACAACCCGGTAAAGCGGGTACGTTAACCACATAACCACCTTCTTCTGCTGGTTCAAAAACAACGCTATATTGATAAATTTTACCTAAAATTTGCTTAGCCATATTTTTATTTCTTGATTTTATTATATCGTAATTTTACTATTTGTAAATGCTATTTTTCTTGTCTTAAAAAACTAATAAATACGCGTAATGTGTAATTAAGCCAGTAAACTTTTAATCGCTAAACGCTTTCGAC
>CAYZMA010000039.1:1497-6414 GCA_964479405.1 uncultured Candidatus Saccharibacteria bacterium | reverse complement strand
CTGGTGGTAAAACTTTCTCTTCAATAACCCATTCAGGAGCAGGGACACTTCAGCTGGTAACCAATGACCTTGATACCAATGGCACCTTTACCAACTCGGCTGGAACCTTTGACAGCAACAACTTAAATATGACCTTTGCCGGAGCATGGAATAATACCGGCAGTGCCACCTTTACCAGAGGAGCAGGAACTCTGACTTTTGATGGCACCTCAACTGTAACCAATTCATCTTCCAACGCCGCCACTCTGGATGCGGTGGCTATCAGTGGCACCGCTACCCTTGGTTCAAATCTGACAATGACTTCTAACTCTGGGGCTGGGACTTTGAATAGCGACTCATTTAATTTAACTTTAACTAATAGCTCTGGTATACCTTTAGGAGTTGCTACTTTCCAAAAAGGCACTGGCACAGTAACTTATACTGGTTCAACTACTGCTCCGACTCTTGCCACTGTTCAATATCACAATTTGACCTTTACCCCATCTGCTGGTACGACTTATTCTCTTCCAAATCATTTTAATTCTGCAAACAGCCGCAATTTAACAGGTGATCTGACCATTAATGCCAATGCCACTTTGACCACTACTGGGACGGATTACAATCTTGATTTTGTTAATCTTACTATTGCTTCCAGTGGTGTTTTAACTGCCAATGGTTCTACACTAACTGCTTCGGGCAATTGGGCTAATTTCGGCACTTTTAATGCTGGTACAAGCACGGTTACTTTCACTAAAACTGCTGATATCCAAACCCTTAATTCCGGCGGGACAGGAATGACTCAATTGTTTAATAATCTGACTCACTCTGGGGCGGGAACTTTGCAACTTTCAACCAATAATATCAATATTGATGGCAATTTTACTAATTTGGCTGGTATTTTTGATGCCAATGGTCTAAATATCAATGTTGCTAAAGACTGGAATATCTCTGGTGGATCATTCAGCGCCGGCGCCACTCCGGCTACCCAAACTGTTATTTTTGACGGAACTAATACTGCTACCATTTCCGGTTCAACGACTTTCAACAATTTAACCATGGATACTAGTACTGATGGCGCTAAACAAATCAATTTCACTGCTGGTACCACCCAAACAATAAGTTCAGGCAAAACATGGATATTAAGTGGCACATTGGGTAGAGTTTTGACCATTAGAAGCACAACGTCGGGTAGCCCATGGTATTTTACGATTCCGGCTAATATGGATTCAGGTAGTTACATTGATGTTCAAGATAGTCAAAATATCACCAATGTCTTTAGAATTAACCCCGGTACCAATGTTACTGATAGTGGTAATAACTTCCCGGGTTGGTTATTGATACCAATTGCTCCGATTATTGGCACGCCTGAAGCAATTTCTACCACCACAATTCGTTGGAATTTTACCGATAACTCTAGCACCGAAATAGGTTTTAAGGTTTATGATGCGAGTAATAATTTAGTTGCTACTTGCGCTTCACCTAATTTAACTTATTGCGACGAAACCTCTTTATCGGTTAACACACAATACACCGGTCGCTATGTTGTTTCTTATAATTCAGGAGGCAATTCTTCCCACTCCGGCACAGCGGCATCTATTTATACTTTAGCCAATACTCCCACGGCGCCTTCGGTGACAGTTCAATCTTGGAACACAACTAATGGCAACGCTTTAGTAATCACAAATAATGCCAATTCTAATCCTACGAGTACGGAATTTGCTATTTCCTGTAATTCATCAGCTAACAGTTGGCTTCAGGGTGATGGTACTTGCAGTACCACTAAGGTTTGGAAAACAAAAGCTCATTGGGAAACAGGGACAACCAATTATCTTATCAACTTATCTTCAGACACAAATTATACCTTACTTGCTAAAGCCAGAAATGGTAATAATGCTGAAACCGCTAATTCGTCAACCAACGGACCCAATAGAACTGCGCCGGCACAAGTGGTCGGGCTAAATAGGAGTGCCAATACGACATCATCAATTACTTGGGCTTGGAACAGTAATGCGACTGCTCCCGATGGCTACAAAGTCTACGATTATGTAAATAATGCCTGCACAACCACTCAAAAAGCCCTTGCTATTAATCCAAATACTTCGGTTTCTGAAGGAAATTTGTCAGCAGATACCCAATACAGTCGTTGTGTTCGCGCTTATTATGGTTCAATTTTAGGTCAACCTTCAACTAATTTTTCGGCCTCAACTGAAGCGAGTACGCCAAGCGTCAGTCCAACTTCTGGAACAGATACGGAAGCACCCACAGCTCCATCTAATTTGCGAGCAACCAAATTGGGAGCTATTACTTTAACTTTGACATGGGATCATTCACGGGACGATATTGGGATTACAGGTTATGAAATTTACAATGCGGATACGGGCATTAAAGTAGGTACGACCGCCAATAGTTATTTTGATTTTACGGGATTAACGCCCAATACAACTTATAAATTCTATGTGCGCGCTTTTGACAGTGTTCCTCACTACAGTCCAAATTCCGGAATTGCCGAGTTAATAACTTTGGGCAGTCGGACTCCGGAGGAAGTGGCTATTGAAAAGCAAGGTGGGATTGCCGCTTTCTTAATTATGGGTAATATGCCACCAGAGGCCAATGTTGGTCAACCATTTAGCAGTCAGATTAAAGTGACTGTGGCTGACGCTGGCGGAGGGGTTGTTAAAGGCTATGCTAAAGCTGTTTTCTTTAGTTCTTCCGACAAATTGGCAAAATTGGCTTACAACGAATCGCATCCTTATACTTTTACTACGGCTGATGCTGGTGTTCATGAATTTGCTCCAACAGATTTTGTCTTAAATACCGGCGGGCGACAGCAGTTGAATTTATCTGATAATTCAGTTAAATCAACGGTTGAAATCACAGTTAGTTCAACTATTGCAAATGTCCTGCAGAAATCAGCTTTTTATGTTGGAGGATTCTTTAATAATCCAAAACAAGTTTCTCAAGCTAATCTGGTGGTGGCAATTTTAATTGCCGGCGCTCTTTTGATGCCGGTATTGGTTAAGGGTTTTTCAAATTTAAATAATTTGTGGTCATTCCTGCTTTATTGGTTTGTTTTTCTTTCTCAAGCCCTTGGTTTGCGTCGCAAACGTAAAACTTGGGGAGTAGTCTTTAATTCTCAAACTGGTCAACCAGTACCTTTTGCTACAGTTAAACTTTTAGATCAAAATAAACATTTGGTGGAACTTTCTGTTTCTGACAGTCAAGGTAGATATGGTTTGACTTTCAGACATGGTACTTTTACTTTGGTAGTAGCTCGGGTTGATTTTATCTTTCCTTCGCAGTCAAAAAGTTCAAGCTTTTACGAAAAAGTCTACACTGGTTCCGAGATTAAAATTATTGATACTAAGCAAACTGTGGCTTTTAATATTCCAGTTGATCCTCATTTCGGGCTCACTTTTGGTCTGACTCTGTGGATTGCGACAATCAAACTTAATCGTTTAGCGCAGAAGATTCGCTTGCCTCTCTTTGCTCTTGGAATAATTTTTTCTCTTATTATTCTTATTTCTAATTTTAATTTTATCTATGTTGTCTTTTTGGCTTTCTGTCTTTTAATGGTTATCTTTGATGTTATTCGCTTAAGTCGTGTGACAGCATCAGGGGTGGTCTCTGACACTTATTCAAGGCATATTCCGGGAACAATTGTTAGAATTTATCACAAAAAAGATAACCGTTTGGTTGATACGGATATAACTAACAAAGCTGGTCGGTTTAAGTTTAAAGTTCAGCCAGGGGTTTATTATCTTGTTGGCACAAAGCCGAATTATATTGATAGCAAAACTCATCTAATGTATTTGGAAAAAGGTCAGAAGGAAGAAACAGTTTCCTCAATCAATATTAAATTAAAGCAGGAATAGTATCTGTCATTGCGAGAGTTTCTCTGTCGTCATTGCGAGGAGCGAAGCGACGAAGCAATCTATCAGATAGATTGCTTCGCTGACGCTCGCAATGACAATTTAATAGTGAATATACACCGGTGTTCCAATATCATCCCAGTTGAAAATCCATTCAGCGTCAGGGATTGAAGCATTAATACAACCGTGAGACATTGGATGACCAAAGTTATTATGCCAGTAAGTTCCGTGAATTGAGTAGTCGCCTGAAAACCAGCTAATCCAAGGAACACCGGGTAAGTAATAACCCGGACCGGACATTTTTTGAGAAGCAGTTTTATTGTAAATATCAAATTCACCTTCTGGAGTCGGGTGACTGCTAACGCCTGAAGAAATCAAAAACTGATTAGCTAAAGTGCTCCCTTCAAAAGCGTATAAAGTTTGCTCGGAAATATTGATGTCAATGTATCGGCCGGGATAACGACCCGCTTGCGCATTAAGGTTGATACGGGAGACCACGGAAGTTTCTAAGGTGATAGTTTTATTGGGTCTACCGGAAGTCAATGCGTCATTAATTTGATTAGTTAAATTATTAGTATCAACGTTTCGGCCATCGTGATCGGTGGTAGCAGGGACATTTACTTGGCCAGCAATCATGTTGACAAAGCTTGACGGGTTCACCGAGGTTTCACCGGAAGTAGTAGTAATCCAACTATGGACATCATTTTTACTGGCTACCCATGATGAATTCTCAAAAACAACTTTAATTGGGGCGCTGGCTAAATAAATTTTAATCCATCCGCGACTAGTAGTTGGTTGCTGACGTACCTCTTGGGTAATTGGCTTTGAATTAGCGGCGTGAACAGTAGGGACTATAGTAGCAAGGTTGCTACTTAAAATGTTACCGCCAATAATTAAACCAATGACTAAGATAGTTAGTTTAATGAATTTTTGAACTTTAATTTTTTTCATTTTTTCTCCCTGTTTTTTATATATTAATTTTTAATGTTTGTCTTTAGTTTGTAAATTAAGTCATTGAAAATTGATTGAAAATTAGAAATTGAAAATTAAAAATTAAAGTTTTTCATCG
>CAYZMA010000039.1:0-1473 GCA_964479405.1 uncultured Candidatus Saccharibacteria bacterium | reverse complement strand
ATGCCAATAGGTGCCATGAATAGAGTAGTCGCCTGAAAACCAGCTAATCCAAGGAACACCAGGCAGGTAATAATCAGGACCATCCATTAAAGAAGAACGATCTTTACCGTAGACATTAAATTCGCCAGTAGGCGTGGCGTAGCCGCTTTTACCAGTTGAAACTAAGAATTGATTTACTAAAGTGCTACCTTCAAAAGCGTATAAAGTTTGTTCAGAAAGATTAATATCAATATATCTACCAGCGTATCGGCCGGGTTCGGCGTGGGGATAGATAGTTTTTTGCCCGCGAGGAATCACAAAGGTGGTAAGTGCGAAAGTGCCGTTTTGACCATGAGTCAAAGCGTCGCTTATTTGGGTAGATAAAGTTTCAGTGTCAACGCCGAGGCCATCTTGACCCTCAGAAATCACTTTGCCGGTGCCATCTTCAACTTCGCGGTCTTGTGGTGCGACTTCAACTTGTTTGGCAAGTTGTGATAAATAGGCGTCAAATTTAGCTTGATCAATTTGTGGCTTAAGCTCAATTGTGGTGCCTTCCAGAGCTAACTTATAATTTTCTTTAATTTTATCTTCAACATTGCCACTACGACCATAGCTAAAAGCTTGATCTAAAAGTTTTTCACTATCAAAAGTTAAACCCATTTCGTCAAGTTTTGGTTTTAAAGTTTGGTCATTGTAAGTAATTTCCGGACCATTTTCATTTAGAGTACTAATTTTTTGGTCAATTTTTACTTTAGCTTGCTCGCGAGTAAGTCCGCCAACTTGGACACCGGCAATCATTACTTTCGGATAAATTTTATCGGCATAAGAGTGGCTTAAAAGTCCAAAGCCAAGCATTAGGAAGCCAACTACAACAAGACCGACACCTAATTTCGCTAATTTCTTTGCGCTGATTTTATTTTTTGTTAGTTTCGCCGATTTTGCTTTTGTTTTCGCAAACTTTCGTGAAACTGCCAATGTGTTACTGTTGTTCATTGCCCCTCCTCCGACGTTCCAACTTTTAGATGGAAGTCGGAGCTCCGATTTCCGCTCAGCGGAACATCGGAGCGCTTTCCTTTAAATTTTTAAGATATTAAAGTATTATATCAAAAATTTAGCTTGCTGTCAAGGGACAGATTTGGTAGAATGGTAGGGAAGTTTATGCGCGAGTAGCTCAATGGTAGAGCGTTTGTCTTATACACAAATGGTTGCAGGTTCGAGCCCTGCCTCGCGCACCAAATTCAAAAAAAACACATCGGTATTTACACATCCGATGTGTATTTTATTTACATCCAAAAATATGGTTCAACTTATGACCTAAATCTCGCGATCGCGAAAAACAGGTCGGTATTTTAAGGAGAAAAATTAGTATATCTTCTTCTTTTTTAAATCTCTTCTTTTTGATCTTTACAGCCCTTGACCCCAGCACAACTTCTTACTGCAAAATGGACTTCGTCCTATTATTGCAGTGCGTCGTATGCGGGGTCTGCGCCCCGC
>CAYZMA010000038.1:0-7315 GCA_964479405.1 uncultured Candidatus Saccharibacteria bacterium | reverse complement strand
CAGTTGCCTATTAAACCACTATTTCATGCTCATATGATGATTGGAATATACTGAAGTGTTCCGGTATTTTTACATACCTGCGTCGCGAGCAATACCCAATACCTTATCAACATACCATTGAGCATGGTTGTAGTTGAACAAAGCAGATTGGTAATCACCCTCGGCGGCGCCACCTTGGGCCAGCAAATTAGCTGCGCCAAAAACGGCATCTTCAACATTAGTGATTTGAGCAACACCATCGCCATTAGCGTCTACACCATAAGCTCTCCATGTGCCAGGCATAAACTGCATTGGACCGGTGGCGCCAGCATAAGAACTTTCATTTGTTGAGTCAGAAGCACCTGTTTCAACATAGTGAACCGCTTCAATTAACTGCCACGGCACATTATATGCCGCGCCAGCTCTTTGATACAATCCTCTAAAATAAGAAGGATCGCGTTCAATATTTTGATACGAAGCAGTGCTCACTGAAGCAACTTTGGACGCGGTTGATTTTTGAACTGAATCAATATTAGAATCACCAGTTGCAATAGCAACTTGACGGTTTTTACCCGTAACCACTACTGGACTAGCTTGATCTAATTTAATTTCAAGAGTGTCTTTATTTTGAGCAACTTTAGTTTGTGATGGCGAATTTATTGGTGCTAAAACAAAAAGCATCATTACTGAAAGCATTTTTGAAGCCATCATAAAACTAGATATTTTTTGAGAATTCTTTTTAGCAAATTTGTAAATGTACAACTTGATAGTTTTAAAAGTGTCAAATAACATATTGAATACATCCTTAACCCTTTTAATTCACCTTGATCGTATCGTTCCGCGTTTAGCGGGGACCAATCAGACGAATTTTTAAGGATTAAAAAAATTCTTCCGAGTTATTCAGAAGAACAAAGTGATTATAGCACACCGGTTGCTTTTTGTCAAGCTCTTAGTATAATTAAATAAGAATGGAGGTGATTTAATTGGCAGAAGAAGGAAAACTTATTGGCGCCATCAGCCACTATTACTCAAAAATTGGTGTGGGAATCGTTGACCTTAAAGACAGTTTGAAAGTCGGCGACAAGGTTAAAATTAAAGGCCACTCCACCGATATTGAGCAAGACATTGACTCAATTCAGATTGACCATGCCGAAGTGCCGGAAGCAAAAAAAGGCGATGTTATTGGACTCAAAGTGGCTGACAAAGTTCGTGAAGGCGACGCTATTTATAAAGTCTAGTAAAGGTTAAACCCGCAGGAAACCGTTTTTCTTGTTGGGAAAGTATTTTTTTGATGTCTAAAATTGATCTCTTTGATAAAAATTTAAATAATCTTGCTTTTCAACCTTTGGCTGAAAAAATGCGACCGCAAAAATTAAAAGATTTTGTTGGTCAAAAACATATTTTAGACAAAGGCAAACCCCTTCAAACAATGATTGAAAATGGCAATTTGCAATCAATTATTTTGTGGGGACCGCCGGGTTCGGGTAAAACTTCAATTTCACGACTAATTGCTCTCTACTCCAAATCTCACTTTGAACAATTCAGTGCTGTCACATCCGGCGTTGCCGATGTCAGACGGGTTACAAAAGAAGCGGGTGAAAGATTAAAGTTTAATCAAAAAAGAACAATTTTATTTGTGGACGAAATACATCGTTTTAATAAAGCCCAGCAAGATGCTTTTTTGCCATTTGTTGAAGACGGCACGATTATTTTAATCGGCGCCACTACCGAAAATCCTTCCTTTGAAATTAACGCTCCCTTAATTTCCCGTTCTCAAGTTTTCGTTCTTAATGCTTTAGCTGAAAAAGACATTGCTCAAGTAACCCGACGGGCGTTGGGTTACTTTCCGAAGCATAAATTTGAAAAAAATGCTCTTGAATATATTGTTAGAAAATCAAATGGCGACGCCAGAACAGCTCTAAATTCGCTGGAGTTAGCGACTAACTTGAGCCGTCACATCACATTAAAAATTGCCGAAGAGGCTGTTCAGCAAAAAGCCATTTATTACGATAAAAAAGGGGATTGGCATTACGATGTTATTTCGGCTTTTATTAAATCAATGCGGGGTTCTGACCCTGATGCCAGTCTTTATTGGCTTAGTAGAATGATTAAAGCCGGTGAGGATCCAGTTTTTATTGCCCGCAGAATGGTTATTTTCGCCTCTGAAGATGTAAGCAATGCCTCACCCACAGCATTGGTATTGGCAACAGCCACAATGCAAGCGGTTCATATGGTAGGTATGCCCGAAGCGGGGATTATTTTAGCTCAATGCGCCACCTATCTTGCAACAGCGCCGAAATCGCGAGCAAGTTATAATGGATTGATAATGGCGATGGGCGATATTGACGAAAAAGAATTGGAACCGGTCCCAATCCAGCTTCGCAATGCCACAACTAATTTAATGAAAGATTTGGGGTATGGCAAAGGATATAAGTGGTCTGATGATGCTGAATTTCAGAAAACAATTGACTTTATGCCCAAGAATTTAAAAGGACAAAAGTACTATCAACCACCAAAAAAAGATTGACAATAAACCAATAAATTATCCCTTAATCCCGCTAGAGCGGAAATAGGGGATATTTCTAACCACTTTGTTACACCTACGAGGTGTAACAACGGTTGGTTAAAATGGATATTTAGGCTATATTAAAATTACGATGGAACGAGATCATAATTGGTTAAAAGAAAGACTCCAGATGATTTGGCAAAAGTATTTTCCCGATGTCCAAATTGTCAATAATATTTTTGTCAAATTTGGTCGGCCAGCAACCACTCGGCTTGGTTCAATTAAATATGGTCGGATCAAAACAAATCCCAATACCATTATTACCATTAATGGTCATTTTAAGAATCCTGAAATTCCTGAATTTGTCATTGACGGCGTTTTAGCCCATGAATTAACTCATTATGCTCATGGTTTTTGTAGCCCTCACCAACAAGCCTTTCGTCATCCCCACAGAAATGGGGTTGTTAAAAACGAAATGATTAGCCGAGGCCTCCAAAATCTGTTAAAATTAGAAAAGAAATGGGTTAAAGAAAACTGGGTTAAATTTTTGAAGGAGAATCATTAATTTATGGATAAGAAAAGACTCCCGGTGAGGGGAGCCTTCGTCCGGCACTTAGACCGGAAAGATTTGGTCATAGATATCCACAATTGCTTGGTGAACACCTTCTGCCACCAGTCCCTTGCGCATAAAGGCGCGGAGACCCAGTGTTGAATCGTATTCGTCGCTGTTTAGACGACTAGATGCCATATCTATTTCGGCATCATCCAGTTCAAGAAGAAATGCCAGAACCGGCGTGTCGCAGCCGATGTCTTGCGGTTCCTCTTGCCTAGTACTGAATGTGTAGTGATGAAAGGCCACCGGACCCACAAATCTCTCTTTAGAGAGATCGAGGGAAGTGTCTGTCTTGATATGCCTTGCCGCAGCAAGAACATAATCTTCGCCGGCATTGACTCTGCCACCGATGAACCACCACCAACCTTTTGCTGGCTCAATCACTCTTCTGGCAAGATAAATCACGCGCCGAGAGATGTTGACCAGTAAAACGTCAACGCATACTTTCTGAAATGCCAGAATACACTGGCCGTAAACTTCATCCGGAAGATGTGTCGGAACCAACTTTGTTGGCTCGGTATACTCTCTGTAGCTGATTAACATCCACTTACACCCCCTGTTTTAATTTCGAATATAGCAATTCTGAATATAGAGTATTATAGCACGAAAAAGCTCGTATGTCAAATACGGTACTCTAATCTTTTACAAATTCAATAAAACAAATTACAATTAAGTTATGGATAATTGTTTATTTTGCAAGATTTCAAGCGGGGAGATACCCACCAAATTTGAATACAAGGACAATGAAATTGTCGCTTTCTCAGATATTAATCCTAAAGCGCCGGTTCATATTTTAATTGTATCTAAAAAACATATCACTTCGGTAGCTGAAGTAACTGAAGAAGATACCGAGCTTTTGGGTAAAATAATCATGGTAGCTAAAAAAATAGCTAAAGATAAAGGCATAGCCGAAACAGGTTATCGTCTAGTTTTTAATACTCGCAAAAATGCCGGCCAAATTGTTAACCACATTCATCTCCATCTTTTAGGCGGAAAAGCCCTCGGTCCAATGGTTTAACTAACTTCTTAATATTTGACCAATGGTTATTTTTTTGTTATATTAAATATCAGTGATTTATACTATTGAGAGGATGGTGATTTAACTTGGAACAAGCACGACCTTATCAAAAAAATTATTCCCGCAGTCGCGGTCCGCGCGAAAATGAACCCTTTGAAGTAATGCTTCGTAGGTTTTTTCGTGATGTCCAGCAATCAGGCATTTTAACCGAAATTAAGAAACGTCGTTTTCGTGAAAAAGATGTTTCCCGAAAAATACTTCGCCAGTCGGCGCGAAGAAAAGCCGCCCGACGAAAAATAAAAAGAGGATATTAAAATATAAGTCATTGCGAACCCCAAAGGGGTGAAGCAATCTATTTGAAAGATTGCTTCGTCGCTCCGCTCCTCGCAATGACACCTAAACTTACATACCTTGAGAGAAATTTATGTTTTTATTAGAACAAATTGAACAGGATATTATCACAGCAATGAAGGAAAAAGATGAGATGAAAGTCTCTACTTTAAGAATGCTTAAATCGGCTTTGAAAAATTCTGAAATTCAAAAGAAAGCTGAACTTGAGGAAAGCGATGTTATTAAAGTAATTCAATCGCAAATTAAATCTAGAAACGATTCAGTTGAACTTTACAAAAAAGGCGCCCGCGAAGAACTGGCAGTAAAAGAAGAAAAAGAAATAGAAATCTTAAAAAAATATTTGCCAAGCCAACTTTCAGAGGAAGAAATCCAAACTAAAGTTTCGCAAATTATTGCCGAAGTTAATGCCCAGAATATTCAAGATATGGGCAAAGTGATGGGTAAAGCATCGCAGGAATTTAAAGGCACCGCCGACATGAGTTTGGTTTCTCGGATTGTAAAAGAAAGTCTTAATAAATGAAAATTGAGGTTCGTCCAAAGAAGGACCACGAAAAATATTTTAAATTAGTCAAAGATCAAGTCAATTTGTTTTTTAAAGATAAGTCAATTAATCCCGAAACTGTTGTCAGTTTCAATTTTGTATCAAAGACAAAAATCAGAACTTTAAATAAAAAATACCGCAGTCTAGATTCTGAAACCGATGTCTTAAGTTTTCCAATCTGGGAAAGCATTTCTCAAATGCCGAAACATGGAACAGTTAATTTAGGTGATATTTTTATTTGCATGAGTGTTTTACAAAAAAATGCCAAGGTAGATAAGCTAGATTTTAAGGAAGAATTGAAAAAAATTGTTGAGCACAGTCTAAATCATCTAATTGGCAAACATCATTAATTTTGGTATTATTAAAATACACATAAAAACTCGGAGCGGAGGGAAAATATTTAATGGCTAAGGATAATCTACTTGTTGGACTAGATGTTGGTTCCACTAAAGTCGCCGCTACTTGCGGGGAAATTGTTGAAGGAATGATAAATGTGACCGGTTTTATTAAAGTTCCCAACAACGGTGTCCGAAAAGGAGTGGTTACTGATATTGAAGATACCGTTTCAGCTATTTCTGACGCTTTAGAAAAGTTGGAACGAACCTGCGGTACTCATGTTCGTTCGGCGATTGTCGGCATTTCCGGTTCCCATATTTCCACCAGCATTTCTAAAGGAGTAGTTGCGGTAGCGCGCGCCGATGGCGAAATTAATCAAAGCGATGTTGAGCGAGTTTTGGTTGCTGCCAGAACTGTCGCCCTTCCTCCAAACAGAGAAATTATTCATGTTATTCCTCGTTCTTATACGGTTGACGGTCAACAATCAATCATAAATCCAGTCGGCATGACCGGCATTCGTTTGGAAGTGGAAGCGCTAGTTATTTCCGGCGCCACCGCGGCAATTAGAAATTTGACAAAATGCGTCTATCAAGCCGGCTTGGAAATTCAAGGTTTAGTCTTTTCGCCGATTGCCTGCGCTCACAGAATGATTTCTAAAAAACAAAAAGATATTGGATCAATGCTTCTGGATTTAGGCGGTGGCACAACTTCAATGGCCGTCTATGAAGAAGGCGATATTTTGCATGCCGCAGTGATCCCTGTCGGTTCATCTCATATTACTAATGATTTAGCCATAGGACTGCGAACTTCAATTGAAACGGCGGAAAAAATCAAAATAAAATATGGCGCCGCTATTCCTGATAAAATAAGAGAATCAGAAATAATTTCTCTTTCACAATTTGCTCAAGGCGAAAATCAAAGAATTGAAAGAAAATATGTTTCCGAAATAATCCAAGCCAGACTCGGTGAAATCTTTGCTCTAGTAAATCAAGAACTGAAGAAAATCGGCAAAGAAGGTATGCTTCCTGCCGGGGTCATCTTGACAGGCGGGGGGTCAAAGTTAGAAGATTTAGTGGAAGCAACCAAAGAAGAATTAAGACTACCCGCTGCCATGGGAGTTAGAAATATTGACATGGGTGGATTTGTTGACAAGCTAGCAGACCCTGTGTATGCTTCAAGTGTAGGTTTGATGCTTTACGCTCTTGAAGAATCTAAAGATAATTTTGGTAGTTTTGGTTTGGGCGACGGCGTCATTAATAAAACCAAAAACTTTTTTAAACAATTCTTACCATAATTTTTTAAAAGTAAAGGGAAAATTAAATGGAAAAAGGTTCCGAAATAGAAACATTTGCGACAATTAGGGTTATCGGCCTGGGTGGTTCGGGTGGCAATGCCGTTAACCGTATGATTGCCCAAAAATTAAAGGGTGTAGAGTTTATTGTTGTCAATACCGATGCTCAAGCTTTGGTTCATAGTCAAGCACCGATTAAAATTCAGATTGGCAAAGAAACAACCAGAGGTTTAGGCGCCGGTTCTGACGTAGAATTGGGTCGCAAATCAATTGAAGAAAATAAGGAAGAAGTTTATGAAGCCCTAAAGGGTTCTGATATGGTTTTCGTCACTTACGGCGCTGGCGGTGGCACAGGTACGGGTGCGGGACCATTAGCTGCCTCTATCGCCAAAGAATTAGGCGCTTTAACTGTGGGCGTAGTCACCAAACCTTTTTCTTTTGAAGGTCAACGACGGATGAAAGTTGCCGAGCTTGGAATTGAAGAACTTCGCGATAAAGTTGATACTTTAATCATTATCCCTAATGATCGCTTGCTTCAGATTATTGATAAAAAAACTTCCTTGTTTGATGCTTTTGGGATTGTTGACAATGTCTTGCATCAAGGTGTTCAAGGCATTTCCGATTTAATTACTCAACACGGCATGATCAATGTAGACTTTGCTGATGTCAAAGCCATTATG
>CAYZMA010000037.1:5348-8139 GCA_964479405.1 uncultured Candidatus Saccharibacteria bacterium | reverse complement strand
ATTTACCCAAAACGCATCTTAGTTTGAGTAAATTAAAGCTTTATTCAACGGCCTCTGTTTTAGCTAGAAACAAAAACAATTTTTTCGTCAGAACTTACCATGGAGCTGGTATATTACTGGTTAAAATCTCTTTTATTCTTATACGATGCGTATTAGCGTACCAATTTGCGGTTGTTTTTTGTTGTCATTCTGAACGAAGTGAAGAATCTGTCGCGGATGCGACTTCTCGGATTAACCGAGAGATTCTTCGTCTACCGCCTCAGAATGACATTTAAGCATCTATTAGAATGATTTCCATCCTCCTAATACAGAGGATACATTAGTTAAAAACAGGTTAAGCTAGCAACCGAATTTTGGTACGCTAATCGATGCGTATTAGCGTACCAATTAACGGTTGATATTTCACAAATTCAAATAATCCAAATCATCAATTTCACAGCCGGCAATTTCAAGTGGTGCATGACCATTAAAACTCTTGTTTTTGCCTTTGCAGCTCTCGAACTTCTTAAATCTTCGATAAAGAATTAAAGCGTTCAAATAATCGGTGGCTGTTTTCCAGCTTCTAAAAATATTTAGAGTCTTGGTTCTTAAATTAACAAAGCGAAAAAAGTTTTCAGTTGCTTGGTCGGTTCTAGGAAGACCTTTGATCTCCTGATAAGTAAATAATTCACATGGTACTCTTAATAGTCTTGGTTTTTCACCTTTTAGAATATGGAATCTGGCGTCCGCATATTGTTCTTCAGAAATTATTCCGGCGCCCATTTTAGCTCTCAAATTCTTCAAGAAATGTACAACACAAAGTTGATGAGGCACTTTACCAAAAACCATTTTCATTATCTTTTCAATATCTTTGTTACCATCCGACACATATCCTTTTAAAGGATATCCAATCTTTCTCAACTCTTCTAAACACATCTTTAGATCGATTGAAGTTTCTTCGTCTCCTAGATGATGTATGGGAATATCAAGCGTACCTAAATCCAAACAGACAATCAAACTCATCTTGTGGAGCCATCGCTTTTGCTCTTTGGTGTATCGGAAGTGTTTAGCCGCCCAATCCCAAACACGAATCATCTTGCCATCAATTCCAAGAAAACCAGACCATTCTGGATTTAGGTTTTTAGCAATCCATGCGGCTGTGACACATTGGGATGTTACTTCGTGAATTGCTTTAACTACCGTTGTTTTGGAAATGCCTTCGTGATGAGCGATCGTTCGGATGCTGGTTCGACCCTCGATACTCTTTTTAGCTAATTTAACCTTACAAGAAAAACTGATTCTTGAACGAGGATTCGATCGAAGAGTAAAAGATTGTTGACAATTTCGACAGCTAAACCTTTGGATAAAATCTTTACCAACTTTTCTTTTCCCGTTACGAACGGTCTTCAATGACCCACATTTAGAACATTTAATATGCTTTTTTATCATGTATCCTCCTAATTCGGAGGATACATTAGTTAAAAACAGGTTAGGCTAGCAACCGAATTTTGGTACGCTAATCAATGCGTGCCCTTGACAGGAGGCATTTTTTTTGATATACTATCTTAATGTCTTAAAAATAGGTGAAAATAAAATGAACAAAATTCAGATTAAAACAATTAAATATATCTTTGGCTTGATTATTTTTTCAAGCGCTTTTATATTTAACATAACTTCTGTTTGGGCGGTCAATTACTCGGCTGATACTTTAATTACGCTAACTAATTCGTCCAGAACTCAAAATGGTTTAGGAGCGCTTTTAACTAATTCAAATTTATCTTCGGCGGCTTATGCCAAAGCCCAAGACATCTTGGCAAAGGGTTATTTTGCTCACAATTCGCCTGACGGTAAAACTTCGTGGGATTTTATTAATGAATCCGGTTATGTCTATACTTACGCCGGCGAAAACTTGGCGATTGGTTACGAAGATGCCTCCGAGCTTTTTAATGCTTGGATGAATTCACCCACTCATAGAGAAAATATTTTAAATACCAATTACAGAGAAATTGGCATGGCGGTGGTTGAAGGTAATTTTCAAGGCACAAAAACAATTGTTGCTGTCCAAGAATTTGGAACCAGAAGCGGTGAAGTGGCTTCGCAAGTAGCAACGCCCGCTCCCGCAAGCTCCGCTTTAGCTCAATCAACTCCAACCTCAACTTCTCAAAATTTTGTATTTATTAAAGATAAAAGTAATCTAAATCATAAAAGCATCTTTGCTGGTGAGGAAACGGAATTTACTATTACTGTTACAGGTGAAATGAAATCGCTTGAAGCTCAAGTTTTTGACAAGAAATATAATATCTTGGAAACAGGCAGTGTTAGCGGTTCTGGCAAAGAAAAAACTTATGTCTTAAAGCAAAAAATTGAAGATGTTGGTTCAACCGAAGTTAGAATTGTTGGTGTTGGTGCAAATGGCAACCAAGATACTTTAAGTTTAGGAACACTTAATGTCAAGGAAACAGTTATTACTAAGAAACCAGTGGAGAAGATTGGTTTTATAGGCAGTATAGTGGAATCTTTTAAAACCGATTGGGTTGTTTATGGAATTAGCTTTGTTTTAATCGCGTTAGCAATTATTGGTTACTTTGTTTATAGAAAAAATAAAAACCACTCTTTAGATAATTTTATAGCGGTTCTAAAAGCTTGGGACTAATATAACTTGATTTTATGGGTATTGTTTGCTAGACTAATAATAGAGCTAAATTAATTTTAGCTAGTTTTAGTTATTTATCGCGGGGTGGAGAAGTGGTATCTCGTCAGGCTCATAACCTGAAGATCAGCGGTGCAATTCCGCTCCCCGCTACCATTTGGC
>CAYZMA010000037.1:0-5248 GCA_964479405.1 uncultured Candidatus Saccharibacteria bacterium | reverse complement strand
CCGTGGTCATCGGTTTAATTTTGTATTCCTTAATTGTGCCAGCTGGGCAAAAGCAAATTCAAGAAGTGGCAATTTCTGAAATTGCCCAAAATGTTTCTACTAATCAAGTTTCATCTATTGCGGTTGATCAAAATCAAATTACTGCCACATTAAAAGACGGTAAGGAAATCAGCGCTTACAAAGAGTCAGGCGCTAGTCTTAAAGATTATGGCATTACGCCTGACAAAGTCAGTATTAATGTTAAAAATCCCGATCGCAATTCTTTTTGGACTTCATTTTTATCGGTTATTTTACCGTTTCTTTTAATTGGCGGATTTTTATATTTTATGCTTCGTCAAGCTCAAGGTGGCAATATGAAGGCGATGTCTTTTGGTCAATCTCGGGCGAGACTTTTTGCGCCGGGAAGTAAAAAAACCACTTTTGCCGATGTGGCGGGGCTTGTTGAGCCAAAACAGGAATTGCAGGAAGTGGTAGAATTTTTGAAAAATCCGGCAAAATTCAAGAATTTAGGGGCAGAAATTCCTAAAGGTGTTTTATTGGTTGGTCCTCCGGGTTGCGGAAAATGTATTACTGGTGATTCTTTAGTTTTAACAAATAAGGGACTAATAAAAATAGAAGATATTCCAAAATATTATTTTGTTGACAAAAAAAATAATGTTAGTGGCGCGAAAGTTGTTTCTTTCAACTTGCCAAAGAAAAAAAATCAACTTCAGACTGCTTCACATTGGTATAATCTAGGGCTTCAGTCAACAATAAAAATTGAGACACAGTTAGGTCAATCAATTGAAGGAACATCTGAACATCCGATTATAATTTTAAATAAATCGGGCGATTTCCAATTCAAGCGACTTGATCAAGCCCAAGAAGGGGATTATGTTGTTGTAAGATATAATACTCAACAATTTGGTCGAGATCACACAATTCCGGATCAAGAAACAGCCTACTTATTAGGACTTCTAATTGGCGATGGCGGATTGACTATTAAGGGCAGAATTTCTTTTTCAACCAAAGATTCTGAACTTCTTTCTTTTGTGGCAAATTATTTTAAAAAACGTTTTGGTTACATTCTTAAAAAAACGAGTGGAAAATATGATTGGGCTGTCCACTCTGAAGAAATTCTCCGAACCTTTCGAAGCTATGGTTTAACGGCCCTTTATTCTCGAGAGAAAATGGTTCCTGAACCAATTTTGCTTTCACCAAAACCGATTATTCAAGCATTTATGCAGGGGTTATTTGATACTGACGGGTCATTTGAAAGAACCCGTGGTGTGGTTAGTTTTAGCAGTAGCAGTCAAGAACTTTTAAGACAAACAAGCCTTCTTCTTTTAAACTTGGGGGTTGTAAATAGGATTGCCAAACGATACAAAAGGTTACCGAATCGTAACTATTATTTTCTAGATATTTCAGGAGATTTTCTGTCAGTTTTTCAAGAAGAAATTGGTTTTCGGCTTTCTTATAAGAAAAAATTTCTGATTGAATATCTGAGTTCAACAGGCCGTAATACTAATAATAATCTTGTCTATAATCAGCACCAAAGGATTAGTGATATTTGGCTTTATCTTAAAAAATCTACTCAGGTTTATAAGATATTTAAAGAGAATCAATATAAGAATATTTTGAGATATATAGATGGGACTCGTCAACCGTCTCTTTCGGCGATGCGCAATTTTTTAACGATGGCGAGGGAAATTGCCCCCAATGTAAAACAGTTAACTTCTTATCAGTATCTATCAGGACTTTGTTTTAGCGGTTTTTTCTTTACGCCCGTGATGAAAATTAAAAAAGGAAAAAATGTTGTTTATGATTTTACCGTTCCTAAAACCCACTCCTTTATTAGTAATGGGATGATTTCCCATAATACTCTAATGGCAAAAGCAGTCGCGGGAGAGGCAAATGTTCCTTTCTTTTCAATTTCGGCTTCTGAATTTGTAGAAATGTTTGTCGGGGTAGGGGCGGCAAGAGTTAGAGACTTATTTCAAAAAACCAAAAGAAATGCCCCGGCGATTCTATTTATTGATGAATTAGACGCTATTGGCCGACAGCGAGGTTCTGGTCTGGGCGGTTCGCATGACGAAAGAGAACAAACCCTAAATCAAATTTTAGTGGAGATGGATGGTTTTGAAACTGATACACGGGCAATTGTAATGGCGGCGACCAACCGTCCCGATGTTTTAGATCCGGCTTTACTTAGACCGGGCCGATTTGATCGTCGGGTGATGGTTGATTTGCCTGATCTTAATGAAAGAGAAGCAATTTTAAAAATTCACTCTCGGAGCAAACCTCTTTCCAAAACTGCTGATTTGGTAAAACTGGCTCGCTCTACTGCCGGTCTTTCGGGCGCTGATTTAAGAAATGTCATGAATGAAGCGGCTATTTTGGCGGCTAGAGGAAGTCTGAAAGAAATTCGTCAAGAAGAATTAAACTCGTCAATTGAAAAAGTAATTTTAGGACCGGAACGAAAATCTCATTTACTTTCGGATAAGGAAAGAGAAATCTCGGCTTTTCATGAAATTGGTCATGTCATTGTTGGTAAAAGTTTGCCTAATTGCGATCCGATCCATAAAGTTTCCATTGTTTCCCGCGGCATGGCTTTGGGTTATACTTGGTCTTTGCCCATAGAAGACAGAAAACTGCAATCAAAAGCGAAGTTTGAAGATGAAGTAGCTCAACTCTTGGGAGGCTATGTCGCCGAAAAAATTGTTTTTGGTCAAGTTACAACCGGCGCTCAAAATGATTTAAAAAGAGCAACCCAAATTGCTCGTGATATGGTTATGGTCTATGGTATGTCAGACAAACTTGGTCCAATTGTTTTAGGTGAAAAAGAAGAAATGATTTTCTTGGGCCGAGAAATTTCCGAACAACGAAATTATTCCGAAAGCAAAGCCTTTCAAATTGATAACGAAGTTGCAAAAATTATTACCGATGCTCAAAAAGTGGCGACAAAAGTTTTAATGGGGAAAAGGGCAGTTCTTAAAAAATTGGCGGAAAAACTTATTAAGCTTGAAACCATTGAAGGCGACGATATAAAAATATAGACTTCTTTTTTTCAGTAGTGATTTTTTTACTTAAAAATGTTATAATAAAGTCAAATGAATACTACAATACTTTCAAAAACTCAACCAGCTCTAACTAAATCTCAGCAACTCCTTTACTACATTATTCAATCAAAAGACAAAGTTGAAGATAAAACTAAATTAGCGAAACTTCAATATTTTGCTGATTTTATACATTATGCTTTTTACAATAAACCTGTATCGCAAGAAGGAATTATCTACACTAAGCAAAAGCAAGGTCTTTTAGCAAGGACTTTCACTGACGACATTGAAGCTCTAAAATCTTTTGGAATTGTTAGTGAAACACCAAAATATAATTATTTTGTAAAAAAAAGAATTGATATTGCCCTTACTCCAAAAGAAATTAAAACCATCAAGTATGTTTTAAAAAAATATGGGGATTTATCATATTCGGAGTTAGTAAATATTTGCCATTCCCAAGTTCCTTATTTGGCTACAAAAGAAGGGGCGATTGCAGAATTTTTTACTGCCTATAATTTAGTGGACGATTATAAGGATTATGACAGTTAATGTGTGCCCTCAATTTTGGAAAGACCTCAAGAAAATAAAGTCGCCTTTGGCGTCTTTTAATTTACCCACAGAAGACACAGAATCTGTCAATGACTATGACAGATTGCAATCTAGTCAATTAACCACCTCAATTACTGATTTTATTATCAATGCTATCACTGACAACCTTATTGAACATCATTCTGATAAATATAAAAGACAGCCATTCTTGCAAAATGGATGGGAAATTAGAAAAATGCGGTTTGCCCTTGATAACACTGGCAAAAAAGGTGGATTAAGAATAGTTTTTTGCATTAGTGATGATTGTATTCTTTTAGTTCTTATAAAAAATAAAAAGGACTGTGAAAATGAAAATGAGTTTGAAAGGAATATTCTAACAAGAATCAAAACCTACATTTCTTTCTGATTTTTATAGATTCATCTTTTCTTATTTTAAATTTTCTCATAGTTAATAAAAATCTTCAACATTCTTTCAGAAAATGGTATTATTAAATCAAGAAATAATTTTATAAAATCTTTAGATACAGGGAGGGGAAAATGGAAATTGCCAATCTTGGGGTAATGCCAAAATTTGCTTATCTTTTGTATTTTGGCATTCCTTTAGTTATTACCGGAGCAGTCAGCTTTTGGTGGTTTTGTCGTAAGCGGAGAAAAAAGATATAATGAAATTAATGACTAAATTAAGACAAATGAGGACTTATCTTTTTGATAGGAAATTTCAGCTAGTAATAGGTTTAAGTATTGTTCTAATACTTCTTGGTGTTTTGTTTTCCAAAAAATTAATCACTTTTTTTGGCGAGGGGAATGTTATTTCTTATTATGTTGCCACTACCGGTAATGACAGCAACCCCGGCACTAGCGACCAACCTTTTGCCACTATCCAAGGAGCGCGAGACAAGATTCGCGCCCTTAAAGCTCAAGGTGGGTACACTAGTCCAATTTTGGTTCAAATCAAAGCCGGCACTTATGTTTTTGATCAAGCGCTTGATTTTACTAAAGCAGATTCCGGCACCGCCGATAAACCGATCACTTACCAAGGCTACGGCGGTGATGTCAACCTTTCCGGCAGTAAAAAAATTACTTCCAGTTGGACAAAGTGTCCGGCAAATGATGCTGATTGTAATTTATTAAATGGCGATGCAAAAACCAATGTCTACTACACTAATCTATCAACCGACCCCTATTTTAAAGATCATACTGATTTTAATTCTCTTTTTGTTGGTGATGCTCGTGCTACTCGTGCTAGAACACCAAATGAAGGTCAGGACACAGGACAAAAAGATGCCAATGGGCAGGCGATGGGAGTTGGCTATTATAATGTTTTACCAAATACTGATCCGGTTAATAAATATCAAGATAATTTTAATTATCGTGCGGGCGATATCAACCCTGCTTGGAAAAATTTGCAAAATATTGAGGTCGCTTTTATAACTCGCTTTTATGCGAGTCGGATGAATATTGTCTCTGTGTTAAATGGCAATGTAAAATTAAAAGGTTCTTATAGTCCGTCCTCCGGAGCAGGTATTGATTATGATTATAATTGTAAATCCGGTGGTCCGTGCACACGATATTACTTAGATAATGTATTTGAGGGATTGGATTCAACCAATGAATGGTATTTAGATCAGGTCACCAAACGTCTTTATTACTATCCGCCAGCTAAT
>CAYZMA010000036.1:0-8696 GCA_964479405.1 uncultured Candidatus Saccharibacteria bacterium | reverse complement strand
TAGCTTTCATCCCAATTGGCTTACTTTTATACCACATTATTTGACATAGAGCCTAGTTTTTTACTTGCTATAATCAATATGAATATTGATGCGGAAATTCAGTATTCGGAATTATAATAAGACGGCGAAGGAGAACAAAATGCCCGGTAAAATTAAATGTCCAAAATGCGGTTATCAAATTTCTGTTGATGAAGCCATTATCCAAAGGGCGGTTGACTCAAAAGTCAAAAATAAACTTGTGGAAGAAAAAAATAAATTAGTGGTAGAACTGACAAAAGAGTTTGAAAAAAATCAAACAGTTTCTTTAAAACAGCTCCATGAAAAATTGGCAATAGAAGAAAAAAAACGGCGCGAAGCGGAAGTTAAAGAACTTGAATTTATTAAAAAACAAACCGACCTAGAAGATAAAATTCGTCGTCAAGATTTAGAAATTGCCCGCAAGATGCAAGAAGAGCGACGAACGATTATTGAAAAAACCCAAAAAGAAAGCGAAGAAAAATTTCGTCTTTTAAATAGCGAACTACGAAAACAACTAGAAGATACTAAATCGGCTTTGTCAGATGCTCAACGAAAAGCCCAGCAGGGTTCAATGCAAACCCAAGGTGAGGTTTTGGAATTATCTTTGGAAGAGGCTTTAAAACACAACTTTCCCCACGATAAAATTTCGGCTGTGCCCAAAGGCATTTCCGGAGCTGATATTATTCAGGTTGTCGTCCATCAATCGGGACAAGAAACGGGGACAATTGCTTGGGAAGTGAAACGAACAAAAAATTGGACGCAGGAATGGGTCCAGAAATTAAAAGATGACAGCCGTCAAATTAAAGCCAATATTTCCGTTTTAGTTTCCGAAACCCTCCCTAAAAACATTAGTAATTTTGGTTTTTATCAAGGCATTTGGGTATGTGATTATGCGTCGGTTTTAGGATTGACGACGGCGCTACGAAATCAAATTTTGGCCGTTTTTAATACCGTTACTGTCAATATTGGCAAAGAAGAAAAAATGGAAGTTCTCTATAATTATCTTTGTAGCCCGACCTTTGCCCAAAGAATAGAAATAATTGTGGAAACATTTGTAAATATGCAACGCAATTTGGAAAAAGAAAAAATTGCTTTTGGTAAAATTTGGGCGGTGCGAGAAACTCAAATTAAACGACTGCAAGATTCAACGGTTAAAATGTATGGTGAAATTCAGGGTATTGCCGGCAAAAACTTACCAAACATTGAACTTTTAGAACTTGAATCTGGATTTGAGGAAGAAGTTAATGAACCAAAAAAAGTAAAAAAACAAAGCGATAATGATCAAGTGAATTTATTTTAAAACTTTGATATGAATGAAAAGATATTTTTGGACGAATACGAAAAACTAAATCTTCAGCAAAAAAAAGCCGTTGAGGAAATTGAAGGGCCGGTGATGGTGATTGCCGGGCCGGGCACAGGCAAAACGCAAATTCTGGCGATGCGAATTGCTAATATTTTAAAAGTGGCACAAGTTAATCCCAGTAATATTTTGTGTCTAACTTTTACCAATTCCGGTGTTAAAGCAATTAAAGAAAGACTCTTGGAAATTATCGGCCCGAGCAGTTATCAAGTTCAAGTTTATACTTTTCATGCTTTTTGCAGTGAAGTCATTAATACTTTTCCGGAAAAGTTTTTAACGGCGCGCACCATTAATCAACTTGATGATTTGGAGCAAGCTGTCATCATTCAAAAAATTTTAGACCATCATCATTTTAAATTTCTAAAACCGCTCAAAAGCCCGTATTACTTCCAAAAAACAATTTTGTCAACTATCAGTCAGCTCAAACAAGAAAATATTAGTCCTCAAAATTTTTTATTAATTTTAAAAAACGAAAAAGAAAATAAACAAAATCATTTAGCTAAAAATTTAGAACTTGCTAAAATCTACGGCCTTTACCAAATCCATCTGACAGAAGAAGGTAAATACGATTACAATGATATGATTCTTTTTGTTGTTTCAGCGTTTAAAAACGACAGCGAACTCTTAAGCTACTATCAAGAAAAGTTTCAATACATTTTAATAGACGAATTTCAAGACACTAATACGAGTCAAAACGAAATCACCAAACTTTTAGCCAGTTTTTACCAAACGCCGAATATATTTGTTGTCGGCGATGATGAACAATCAATCTTTCGTTTTCAAGGCGCTTCAATGGAAAACATTTTGGAATTTAAAAAGAATTATCCCGAAACCAAAATTATAGTTTTGGAAGATAATTATCGTTCAGGCCAGAATATCTTAGACGCCTCGCGAACATTAATATTAAACAATAAAAATCAAATTTTTAACCGTCTTAAGATTCCTAAAAACTTAAAAAGCCAAATTAAGAATACGGATAGCGAAATTAATGTGGCGGAATTTTCCAACGGTTCAATTGAAAATTATTTTGTCGCCAAAGAAATTTTAAATTTAAATAAAACCCAAAAAGTTCCTTTTTCCGAAATAGCCGTTTTGTACCGCAACAACAGTGATGTGACGGAGCTAACCGATTTTTTAGCCAAACTTAATATTCCTTATCAACTTGAAATTGGTGAGAATATTTTTGACGATCCGGAAATTAATAAGTTAATTAGTTTTTTTAAAGTTTTAAACGCCTCCGATAACCCCCAAGAAAACAAAGTTTTGTTTGAAGTAATGCACTACTCTTTCTTTAAACTTTTGCCCTTAGATATTTATAAAATTGTGGTTGCCTCGCACAAAAAAAAGAATAATATATTTAATATCTTAGCCGGTAATTTAAAACCTTTGAATTTAGAAAAAGAATCAAGGGTTAAAAAGTTTCTAAAACTTATTTTAGATTGCAGAGAAATTGTTCACAATAACACTTTTGCCACTTCTTTTGAAATGATCATTAATCACAGCGGTTATTTAGATTATTTAATCTCACTCAAAGACATCCAGCACTTAAACCGCTTACAAACTCTTTTTAAATACATTCAACTACTAAATTTGAAACAAAAAAAATTAAATTTGGAAATATTTTTAGACCATTTGGAACTTTTGGCAGAAAACAATTTTACTCTTAAAGAAGAATCTATTAGCTCTGAAATATCCGGCGTTCGTCTGATGACGGCTCACAAAGCCAAAGGTCTGGAATTTAACTTTGTTTTTATAATTCATTTAACCGACGGACATTGGGGCCAAAATTCAAAAAGACAATTAATTAAATTGCCCTCGCTTTTGGAAATTCAAAAAGTAAGTGACGAAAACGACGAGGAAGAAAGGCGCTTGTTTTACGTTTGCCTAACTCGCGCCAGAACTGGAATTTATCTTTCTTTTGCCCATAAGTATGGCGAGGCGGAAAACCAAACACTCCTAATGCCTTCTAAGTTTTTAAGCGAACTTCCTGTCAAAGATTTAAAAAGAATTGATGCATTAAAGTACGAACAACAATACGAAGAAAGATTGAAATTAAGATTTCAAGCAAAAAAATGGATTCAGTCAAAAAATTTAACCGATTTTCTAAAATCTATTTTAGCTGAATTTAAATTTAATCCAACGGCTCTGAATACTTTTCTAGATTGCCCGCAACGATTTTTCTTTGACAACATTTTGCGCGTCCCTAAAGCCAAAGATTTTAATCAAAGTTACGGCACAGCGGTTCATTTTGCTTTAGAAAGATTTTTTAAAATTTACAAACAAGATTTAGTTATGCCACAAAAAATAAATTTAATTGGTTGGTTTAAAGAAGGTCTTAAAGATGAGATACTTGCTAAAACCGACTCTGACCGAGCTTTAAAACAGGGGAGTGTGGTTTTGAAAAACTATTATGATCTCTATGAACAAATTTGGCGCAAGGCCGGTCCGCCTTTATTTTGTGAATACAATTTCGGCTACCGCAATGTTCATTTTGGCGATATTCCCATTACCGGCCGGGTTGATAAGATTGAATTAATTGATTCCATATCCAATAAAGTCAGGCTGATTGATTACAAAACTTCCGCCCCTAAATCTTTAAATCATATTTTAGGTCTAACAAAAGACAAAGACTTAAGCTTATTTTACCAAGCTTATTTTTACAGACTACTGATAGACTGTGATTCAACTTTTAATTGGCAAGTGGGTGAAATTATTTTTGATTTTATTTCTCCCCAAGGCTTTAAACAAGTTGTTTTGCCAATTGATGAGGAAAAATACAAAGAATTCAAACTTCTGGTCCATGAAACTTATCAAAAGATTACGAAACTAAAGTTTGCCAAAGAATTTAAAAGTTGTGCTAAAAGGGAACGAAACTGTGATTATCAACATATCTGTCAAGAACACAAAATTTAGTATATAATAGAGCTAAGATGAAATTCAAATATTTATATTTAAGCATATTTTTGTTAACTGCACTAGGAATCGGTTTTATACTGCTTAAAAATCACCAAACAACATCTCTAGTAAAAACCCCAAGCCCTTCTGCCCTTACCGCCAGTCCAACTCCGAAGTATCCAAAAATTTTGTCTTACCAAGTGCCAATTTTAATGTATCATTATATTCGCAATGCCGAAGGAGAATCGGAACTTGGCAAAAACCTTTCCGTTAGTCCTAAGAACTTTGAAGATCAAATTAAATGGTTAAAAGAAAATAATTTTGAAAGCTTAAAAGCTTCTGATTTAGCCGACCCGGATAAAAAAGAACTTTCAAGAATTGCCTTTGAAAAGAAAAAACCAATTGTGATTACTTTTGACGATGGCTATGAAGATGCCTACACTAATGCTTTACCCGTCTTACAAAAATACGAAATGACGGCAACTTTTTATATCATTAGAGACTTTGTCGGACGACCCGAATATATGAATCAGACTCAAATTAATAAACTTCAAAGCAACGGTTTTGAAATTGGCTCGCACACATTAAGTCATCCTGATTTATCCAAAGCCGACACAGCTGACACCAAAGCTCAAATTTTTGACTCTAAAGAAAATGCGCTTTCATTTTGTTATCCGGCTGGCAAATATAACCCGACGACCGTCAGTTTAGTAAAAGAAGCGGGTTACCTTACGGCAGTTACCACAAATGGCAGGATTGCTGATCAAAATTCAAATCTTTTAGAATTGCCAAGAGTTCGTATCAATGAAAGCTCGGGCGAAGCCTTTGGTCGGAAAATTACAACCGCTTTAGCAAATTAAAATGGATCAAATTAAAATAATTTATAATGACGAATATTTATTGGTTGTTGACAAACCAGCGGGTATTTTAGTTCACGAAACATTAGCAAAAGAAAAAGACACCTTAGTCAATTGGTTAGTAACTAAATATCCTGATCTTAAAAATTTAAGTTGGCCAGATGTTACCAGACCAGGAATTGTTCATCGCTTAGACAAAGACACTTCGGGATTAATAATTCTGGCTAAAAATCCAAAGATTTTAAGCGAGCTTCAAAAGCAATTTAAAGAAAGAACGATTCAAAAAACTTACAAGGCTTTAGTGCTTGGCAAAGTAGAGCCAGTTGATGGAAAAATTGAAACCCTAATTGTTCGCGGAAAAGCAGGTATTCAACAAGTACGCGAGTTTAATTTTTCAGTTTCAAATGAAACTTTGCGACCGGCGACTACACTTTACAAAACCTTAGATCAATATCAATTTAATAAAACTGATTTTTCTTTACTTTCAGTTATGCCAAAGACCGGCCGGATGCATCAAATTAGAGTCCATTTAAAATATATTAATTATCCAATTGTGGGCGACCCGCTTTATAACACTAAACTTTCACGAAATATTTCTAAAAACATTGGACTTGATCACCAATTTTTGCACGCTGAAAAACTTGAATTTCAGCATCCGATTGAAAATAAAATTTTAAAGTTTGAATCAGATTTACCCAATGAGCTTGCAAATACTTTGGCAAAATTAGAAAAAGTGTGATAATTTAAAAGTATGAATAAAGGAAAACTTTTTGTTATTTCTGGACAATCTGGTGTTGGCAAAAACACTATTTTAAAAAAGATTTTAGTAAATCACCCTGAATTTCACCGCGTTGTCACTTTTACCACCCGCGATCCGCGACCCAATGAAATTCCGGGCGAAGATCATTTTTTTGTTTATCCTGAAAAATTCAAAGAGATGATTGAAAATAACGAATTTATTGAGTATGCGAAAGTCCATGACGAAATGTACGGCACACCCAAAGAACAAGTTGAGGAAGTCCTTAACGCCGGCAGAAATGCCATTATGGAAATTGATGTCCAAGGCACGATGCAAGTTAAAAAAATTCTCCCCGAAGCAGTTTTAATTTTTATAAAATACGAGGAAGGTGATTTAGAACAATCTATTCGCCACCGAATTAAAAACGACCAAGAAAGAGGGGAGACAACCGAAGAAGAAATTCGGTGCCGCATTGTTAGTGCTCAAAAAGAAGCCGAATACGAAAAATATTATGATCATGTTGTCACAAATCCCGAAGGAAAACCAGATGAAGCTGTCAAGGAAATTGAGAAAATAATCGGAGGTCAGAAATAATATGCAATGTTTGATTTTTTAAACAAGCCTAAAAATCCTGAAGAAATTGCCAAAAAGATTACAGAAAAAATAGCTAACTCTGCTTTTAAATTCTTTAAAAGTGAAAAATTTATTACCCTCACTAAATTAAAAACTTTTGAGCAAACTGAACAGGACAGGATATTCAATGAGCTTATTGCCAATGGTTTAAGTTTAGGTATTTTAATGTTTGAAACCCTGGCCGAGAAAACAAAATCGGATAGAGTAAAGAATTTTGATCATGAATTAATGATTGAGCTGACAAGCCGTTACGGCAACTGGCTTAAGGAAATGGGAACACCGCAACAATTTTGCGATATGTGGAAAGGGTTGATTCAAATGAGAGTTGATGAGTATAAGAAAGACTACCAAGAGCATCAACAAGAAATGAAAGACCCGTTCAAGCGCAATCCATGGGTTTTTATTGTTACTATTGGATGCCACCACCATATCTGTAGAGGTAAATCAAAACCAGATGAATTATTCAAACTAATACTACATTGGATTATAGCGATTGCCGAAATGATTACCAAGATTACCCTAAAATCAATTTAATATACCTTATTTCTAGGTTCAGCATTGACATATCTCAAATATATGTTATACTACAATCGTTTTCTTGTTTAGCCCGACCAATCCGTCTTCATTTTAAGGTATATGGCGGTTTTAGTCCTCGCTAACAAAGGGGGTAGAAAATGAAACACCAAAGTCAGAATATTCTCAACGATGTCCTTTTGCTCTGTCGTGTTCGTAAGCCACGATTATTCAGTCTAAATTGGTTCAGATCACTTTCTGGGAAATATCGCTACCGGAAGTACCATTATCGTCTCTCTCTTAACGTTCATCTGGTATTTTGTTATCTTGGGTTTCATAAATTACCCAAGAATTCGCATGGATATTCGATGAGATGTGATCACTGTTATACCGAGTTTAATCCATATAGAGGAATTCGTTGTAAACTTGGTCTGCACAACTGGCAAAATACCTGCAAATGTAACGACTGTCTCAAGCTACGCGATGTAAACCATGTCTATAGCAACAGTAAAAGAGAAATATGCATGTGCTATAAGTGTGGTCACAAACGTGACACTTATCACCACTATGGACTTCATTGCAAATGCGAATACTGCCACAAATTGGCGGCATCGGACAATCCGGTTCATCTTTGGAAAGAGGGCGTCTGCCAAAAATGCGACACTCACAAAGATAAAATTTGAATTAGAAATATTATCCATCAATCAGCCAACCGGCTGATTTTTTTTACTCTAAACCATATGTCCACCTACGAGGTGGACAAGAGAAAGGTCAGAAGATTTTTTGTGTTTGTTTTATGGGTTGGTGGGGTGTAAGATGGAGGGGAGGTGGAGAAGGAGTAAATATCTTATGGAAAAAGAATATTTTTGTTTCCTAGACGAAACTGGCTTATTGAATCGAGCAGAAGACAGATTTTTTGCCTTAGGAATGATTAAATGTCATTCGCCACATAATCTTTACTTAAAAATTAAAAACCTAAAAGATAAAATACATTTTTATGATGAAATAAAATGGAATAAGGTAGGCAAAAAAAATTACCCCGTGATGAAAAAAATATTAAAAATTTTTATAGAATCACGTGGTTTTTATTTTGATTGTGTAGTTTTAGACAAAAAGAATATGGATTTTAAAACATATTTTAAAGAGAATTTTTGGAATGTTTATGAGTACTTTACAAAATTATTAATAAAAGGAAACACTGGTAAAGATGAGGGGGTTTGCATTCTTGCAGATTATTATCCATGTCCAAATGAAACAAATTTTGAAAGCAATATAAAAAACAAAATTAACAAAGAATTTAATAGACAAGCAGTTTTTGGTGTTTGTCGTATGGATTCCAAGGGCTCAGAGATGTTGCAACTTACGGATTTAATTTTAGGCACAATATTATATGAATTTAAAATACAAGAATCGTTAATAATTAAGCCTAGCAAATACAAACAAGATCTTTTAAAATATTTTAAAAAAGTTTCTGATGTTAAGAGTTTTTATCCTGAATTCAGAAATAACAAATTTAATATTATGAATTTTCATCATAATAAAAAATAACAGGCCATGGACCATACGGTCAACGCCTGTTACATTTATATTGTAATATGTTGTAATATAATTGTCAATAGCTATGTGGGAGGCCGTTGAATAATAAGGCATTTTATTTGTCCTGATGACAAGGTATAATGGT
>CAYZMA010000035.1:0-9208 GCA_964479405.1 uncultured Candidatus Saccharibacteria bacterium | reverse complement strand
TATAAATAGTAAACAAGCCCCGATGCTTGGCATCGGGGATACCATGGCCTTGACATTCTTTTAAATGTAAAGTAAAATTGACATCGAAGGATATAAATTTATGAAAAAAGATATTACGAATCAATATTTAGTTCCAATGGTTTTGGAAAAAAGTCAATTTGGCGAACGATCTTACGATATTTATTCTAGACTTTTAAAAGACAGAATTATTTTTATTGGCGGACCGATTGATGACTATGTCGCTAATTTGGTTATGGCTCAACTTTTGTTTTTAGATGCCGAAGACGCTAAAAAAGATATTTCTATTTATGTTAATTCGCCCGGCGGAGTGGTCACGGCAGGAATGGCGATTTACGACACAATTCAATATGTTAAAGCCGATGTTTCTACTATTTGTATCGGTCAAGCCGCGTCAGCGGCGGCGGTGCTTTTGGCCTGTGGCGCTAAAGGGAAACGCTATGCTTTGCCAAACGCGCGCATAATGATTCATCAAGTGATGGGCGGAGCCGAAGGCCAAGCGACCGATGTGGAAATTCAAACCCGCGAAATTTTGCGAATTAAAAAAGCAATTAATGAAATATTAGCAAAACATACGGGTCAAAAAGTTGAAAAAATTGAAAAAGATTCCGATCGTGATTTTTATATGAGCGCTCAAGAAGCCAAAAAGTACGGTCTCCTTGACGAAGTTATTAAAAAGTGATATACTGCTGATAACGAAAAAAAGGAGATGAGTATCATGGACAAGATAGTGGGCTTGATATCCTTGGTTGTCTTCTTGGTAGGTGTAGTTCTGCTGTCTATAGAGATTGGTAGAAAACTTGCGCCCAGAACAGTATTACTAGGACAGGTGATGATGATTATAGGGTATGTAATACTTATCGCAGTTTATGCCACGAGGTAACCAACAGAACTTTATCAGTTTTGAGTGCCCCCGTCGTTTAATACTGGTAAGACTAAGGGCGAACGTAACCCTGGAAGAAAACATGGGTTCGAATCCTGCCGAGGGCATAAATTACTATCAATCATTTGATCCGCACTTTATTGGGTGCGGATTTTCTTAATTTACATATATATCAGAAAAACTTGAGATAATAATACGGTCGTATATATATCTCAAGTTATACAGTGACTATGTTATTTTAATTATTTCAAATCTAATTTTTGTAGGACTTTTTTTGTAATGAAATTTTCTAAAATTAATTCTTCACCTTGGATGATTTCCGAAATCATGATAGTTACATATTTAGTGATGTTTAAAATTTGACTGATTTTGGAAATTTCTTGCGTGCACTCATAAGGAAAAACATAAACACTTTTTTGAATTTGAATAAAACTTAATTCCTTAATTTTATTTCGGAAAATATCGCGACTATGGTGGAGTTTTTCAGGAATATCAAAAATGACTACTCGCCATTTTTTATCCCATTTATCTTTGTGGATAATTTTTATGTTTTGTAAAAATAAATTTTTAACATGTGCAATTCCTCTGGGAGTAAGTTCAATATACTTTTCTTTTCTTGTGGTGAAAGTTTGGATATAACCTTGCCTCCGTAAATAGGCAAAACGTTCCAAAAATTTTTGCCGATCGGCAGGTCGGTTATCAATATATTTTCTCACTGGTTCACGAAAAGCCGGACGTGGTTCGTAAGCGAGAGCAACAATATCAAACAAAGAAAAAAGTATTTCTTTCGTAGTGATATTAATAATTTCAATTTCTCTTTTCATCTCTTTTACTATATTATACCAGAAAAACTTGAGATATTAATACGACCGTATAAAAGTCTCACGATTTATTGGTGTGATATTTTAATCAAATTTTTTACTAAATTCTATACGGGTGTTTTTGAAGCCCAAAGTATAAAAAAGTTTGACATCTTCTTCAAGACCTGCTACTTTCAGTATGAACAATGAGGGAATAATTCCTTTTTTGTTTGTATTTAAACAATTTAGGAGGTGGACGAAAGTGAAGCAGGTGACGAAAACAATAGTTGGTTTGGGGCTAATTCTGTCTCTGGGGTTGGTTCTTTGGACTGGTTGTGTTAAAAAAATCGAGTATAATTGGATTCAAGCGCAAGCCATATGGCAAGAGATGGTTGTTTTGAATCAGGGTTTTAAGGCTATAGTATATGCTGACCCCAAGCCGATGCTGAGGGAACTTTATCAAAAAGCTTCTGCCAATATTGAGAAACTTAATCAACTGAAAGGTCAGGTCAAAGTTGCTAATTTCCCTTTGGATTGGAAGACTAATTTTGATCAAGGACTCCAAGCAAATATCAGCTACTATAAATTTTGTCAGTTGATTATTGACAAAAGAGCGCAAAGTGGCCAGTCTTATGACGAACTTCGTGATTCTGCCCGGGATGCTTTAAGTTTTTATCAACAGGTACTTCAAAAAGATTGGCCTGAACTGCCTAGAGAGACTTTCCAAATCGCAGCCAAAATTGAAGGTCTGATTGTTGCTTCTCAATCAAGTTCAAAGCCAAAAGTTGGGCGACAAATATCAAGGATAGCTCAGCCATTTGTGATTGCTCGAGGAGTGGGAATTTGTCCAGTATCTCAAGTCAGGTATCTCACTGAAAGTGATTTGGCTAGCCGTTCGGCTTGGGAATTGGACATTATACGTAATGAAATCTATGCTCGTTATGGTCGGCATTTTGTCAAAACCAAATATCAAACATATTTCAATGCTCAATCTTGGTACGAGGTCAGTCAAAATTATTCTGATTCTTTACTTTCTTCTGTAGAAAAACGCAATGCTCAGTATGTTCGTCAGTATCAACTTCAAAAAGGATTAATTACCGACTAAGATTTATTAAATAAAACCCGCCAACTTTTGGCGGGTTATTTTGATGTTGTCTGCTGTGTTGATAATAATGGTAAATCCCCATAATAATGGCTTGGGCTAAAATTTGCTGATTTTTCTTCTGAGAAATCCAGTTTTTGCCATTTTTATCCATAGGAACCATTTCAATGGTAATAACCGGAATTTTTGAATAACGCGAACCCGTCAAGAGTCTACCCTGCTTAGCGCCAATAGCAGTTTTTGATTCTGAGATAACGCCACCTCGACGGATACTGATTGGTAAAACAGTCTTTATTTGTGTCCAAACATATTCCGCTACCAGTTGGCTTGTTTGAGCAAGCAATTGGTCAGGATGAGCTTGAGGATAATAGATGGCAGCGACGCCAGAAGGGGCATCGGCGTGAAGTCGGACAAAGAGAAATGCTCCGGACTGATTAGCAATCAGAGCTCTTAGACGATTGTCTTGATCAGGATTTTTGGCGCCAAGATTTTGACCAATTTTTTGATGAGTCAAAACTGCTTGAGTATTCCAGTAGTTTTTTAGCTGACGGCTGATTTCCAAAGCAATAGCTAAAGTTATTTGAGCTTCACCGCTGGTTCCTACACGAGAATTTTTTGTTCCATGGCCAGGGTCAAAACAAATCACTGGTTGCTGGGCAAAGGTAGTGGTTGCTAATAAGATAACTGTGATAATTATCACGCATAAATGCAACTTTTTCACCTTTTCATACCTCCTTGTTAAAGTACTTTTACATCTTATCATACATTTACTTGACGAAGTGATAAAAAAATAAGGTTTTCTTTGCAATTAACTTGTTGAATATCGTCCATATTTCTTTATCAACACCTGTAAAACTTGAGATATTAATACGACCGTATGAAAGTCTCACGATTTCTTGGTGTGATATTTTAATCAAATTTATTTACTAAATTCTATATGAGTGTTTTTAAAGCACCAAAAGTATGGCCTCCTTGACGAAGTCATTAAAAAGTAGTAGAATAAACTCATTCTATGAAAGTTGAGGGGAGTACAATGTCAGATGAGTCAGAAAAAAACTTTGCGTTGAGGATATTGTTGACGTTCTTTTTAAAACTTCTTCGCAACATTTAAACATTCTCAAGGAAGCTGGCAGGTTTGAAAAAGAAATTGTGGACCATGCCAAAGGGAGTCTAAATACTCTAGTTGGGATGTTGGAGTTTATTTTGAAGCATGGTCATCCTTTTACTATATCAGAGCTTAAGTATTTGGCAGATGTAAAAAGGATACTTTATCCTGATATATATAAAGATCAGGATTGCGTTATCGTTTGAGAAGTTAGAGGGTAACATTATTCTTATTACGCAGGAGGCGGAGAAATGATAGAGAGGGAGAGAACATGTTTGGAGTGTGGCCGTTGGCATGGGCAAATGCCATGTCGGCCCAGCGGTAATTGTGAAGTTGACCACGAGCCAAAACTTTCGGCTCATGAGGCATGCACAGATTTTACGGACAAAGAAAAAATGTTTTCAAAAAAAATGCCCCTGTCGTCTAAACAGGAATAGGAATAGGGGGCGAACAGCGCCCGGAAGAATATGTAGGTTCGAATCCTGCCGGGGGCAAATCTTTTCAGATCATTTACAACGAGGCATCTAGATTAACATCGGGTGCCTCTTTTCTATAATATAAAATGGGTGAAAAACATACGACCGTTTAAAAATCACCCATTTTTCTTTGTCTAACCTATTTACACCTATACTATGTATAAGGGGAAATGGTTGAGGGGCTTTACTTTTCTTTATCTTCTTCTTGATTTGTCGTTTTGCCGGTACGATTTTCAATCACTGAAACAGCCATTTCTTTGACTTGCTCGGAAGCTTGAGTGTAAAATCTTTCCAATTTGACAATTTCTGCCATTTGGGTTTTTATTTGAGATTCTAAATTGGCGATTTTCAATTCATAAATCTTTTTGTCTCGTTCAAAATCAAGTTTAATTTCGTGCAGTTCGCTATTATGTTTAGTGTTTAACTCTATAGATACGGTTTCTTTAATTAAGTTGACTTCTTGAGATATTTTGATCTCTTTTTTGGCAATTTCTTGTTCTTTGGAAATAATAATTTCTTCCCGTTCTTTTAATTTTTTTTCTTGCGTGATTTTATTTTGATTGGCTTCATCATTTTCTTGGCGCCTTTTGATCTCTAATTTATAATCGTATTCATTTTCTTGTCGCATTTTTTCAAAACGTTTTTGACGAAATTCTTCCTCTATTTGTTGGTTGCGAAGTTGTTTCTGTTTTTCCCATTGTGTTTTAACACTTTCAATTTCATTTTCTAAAAGTTTTTGCTGATCTTCAAAATGTTCAATTAAGTGTCTTTTTTCCCTATCAATCGTATTTTTGGTATCAAAAATGGAATTAAGCGTTTTTAACAATTCTTCGCCGGCAATATCTAATTGCTGACTAATTTTTAGTTTTAATTCTGCGAGATTTTTTAATGAATCAGAAGGGACAATTTCATTTTTTTCCAACTGGATTTTTAATGGTTCTTTGGAAATTTGTTGAAAAAGTTCATTATATGCCTGCCAAAGTTCTTGTTTAGTATTTTTCTCGGTTATTTTTTTAGATATCTCTTTTTGGGGCGACATTGTTTCCTTTCTATTAAAATTATTTAGCCTTAATATATATCAAAATGTTTGTTTGTCAATAGTACGCATCAACCTATCAAAAACTCCTACGATCGTATGACTTTTTAATAGGTTTGACAGATAAATTGCATTTTAACTATTTAACCAATTTCATCCCCATTTACGAAATGGGTGTATGGGTGTAAGAGTGTTCAAAAAAACGGGGATTTGGTGGATGGGGGCTTGACACGCAGAGAGAGAGAGTTAAATGAAAATAGGAGGGAAAATGTCTAAAATTAAAACTACCAAATTGAGGGGAGTGGTCAAAAAATTATTCAATCGTCGGAATGTTCTTTTTTCGGCTGGTTTGATTCTAGTTGTGCTTGGAGTGATTATTTGGATAATCAATTTTAGTTTTGTCAAAATCAAAAGTGCGAGAGCTGATGAAACATCAGCAACTTGTGGTGTGTCAGGTTGTTTTTCAGAAACATGGACAGCATCGGAAATGTTTGGAATGGTGAGATACACAAAAAAATCGGCTAAAACTCAAGGAACATATGATAATAATAATGCAAGTGTTTGGGTAGCCACAACAGTGCCTCGTAGGGATAATAACATTTGGGGTAATAATTGCCAAGGGACCAGTGAAGATCCTAAGTGTTTTATAGCAAATGGCGTGGCGGGTTATGCACCTCATTTTGAAAATGGTTCATATTGGACTGACTGGACTGATGCTAGTCAAGGTTCTATGGTAGGAGTTTTGTCAATTGATGTAATTGATGCTATGCCTGTTGCTACCAAATGGACAGTTAATGGCAAGGTGCATCAGTAATAAGTAATTAAAAATCAAAATGTCAAAATTCAAAAATATAGGTGGTATTATTGTGTTTAGTGTTGGCGTGGTTATATTTATTTTGAGCATCTACCAGATTCCTTATGTTAAAAACAAAATTCCTTGGCCGAATAATCAAATTCAAGCGTATAAATATAAACAAATGGCTAAAAAACTGCCACCTAATGATATAAAAGCCAAACGATTGCGGGCAATGGCGGAAGCATTAAAAAAAGGTCAAACAGATTACCAATTTGAAACCGGTCCTTTGCCGCCAATGGGAAGCAAATAGCACTGACTCTTGACACAAATTCCTATTCAAGTTATACTTAATTTAGTTAATGTTGTTTAAGGAGTAAATATTGTATATTGCCTTAAATTGAAAAATTAAGACCATTTTTTTAAATTGAGGATAGTCAAAAGAGTTCCGGACTTCCTTGGAACTTTTTTGTTTGTCCTTCGATTCGGTCGCCATTGGCGACCTCACTCAGGACTGGACTTTAACAACTAAAACCCGTAAAAGTTTTATGCAGTATTCAGAACTTCTACGGTTGCAAGAAACTTCTTTTTAAAATTTTAGAAGACTTTAAATAAAAATTTAATTGCCATAAACCTGAATCCGCTTAGCGGATGAATGGTTTGTGGCCCAGATGTTTGTCTAGAGAAATCTAGGTAGAATATCTCAATTTAATGAGAGTTTGATCCTGGCTCAGGACGAACGCTGGCGGCGTGCCTAACACATGCAAGTCGTACGCTCGCAAGAGCGTGGCGAACGGGTGAGTAATGGTAAGGAACGTGCCTTATTCCGGGAAATACCCAGCCGAAAGGTTGGCTAATGTCCCATAGTCTCGCAAGAGTAAAGCTCCGGCGGAATAAGATCGGCCTTGCTCCTATCAGCTAGTTGGTGGGGTAATAGCCTACCAAGGCAACGACGGGTAGCTGGTCTGAGAGGATGATCAGCCACATGGGGACTGAGACAACAAAAGTTATCTCCTTGAGCAGCAATGTTCAAGTAAAATTCGGCTAATAACGGTGAAACCCTACTCCAAATGTGATAAACTTAGGATAAGAGGGCAATACCGTGGGAAGTCAATTTAACACACTTACAAATGAATTTTGGGCTTATTTCGCGGGATTTTTAGATGGTGACGGCTGTATTGCGGCCAATGTTGAGAAAAGTAAAACTAAACTTGGTGTAAGAACCAGAATTAGAATTAGCTTTACCCAACATCGTAGCAGAAGAAAAGTTTTAGATAAGTTAAAATCCAAAATAAGCGAAGGTCAAGTTGCAGAATATGATCATAATGGTATGGCGGAATATGTAATTCGTGATCAAGAAACGATCAAAGAAATATTAGAAAATATTCAACCATATGTGATTGTCAAATTGGAACATCTAAATTTAGCAATCAAGATGCTTAAAATGCAAGACAGGAATTATAATTATGATAATTTGCAAAAAGCCTTATTAATCGCTCAAAAAATTAAAAGTTTAAACAATTATCCAAAAAGTGTTAAATTTGACCCCGTAACGACTGAGGTCGTAAGACCAAGATATCGATTCTACAAGTATTAGAATTATATCGATATAATACGCCGACACTCCCATATAAGATATGGGAAAGAAGATATAGTCTGTACCATTAGTAATAATGGAGTAATATGACGGCCCTAACACCTACGGGTGGCAGCAGTTGGGAATATTGCGCAATGGGCGACAGCCTGACGCAGCGACGCCGCGTGGTCGAAGAAGCCTTTCGGGGTGTAAAGACCTTTTTTAGGGGACGATTGTGACGGTACCCTAAGAATAAGGACCTGCTAACTACGTGAAACTTGAAAAAGAGTTGGTGCGTAGAAACTTGGTAACAAGTTAAAGAAAATTTCACTATATGCTGGAACATTCTGGCAATAGACGAATACGACTTGAGTCGTGAAAATTTCGTCTTAACCCGCAAAGTCCACCGCTGGACAGTAATGGGTTCTGGAACAATCAGCAGGGAAGAGCATTCCATAACATGTCAGATGGCGTGGAAGTGGAGGTAAACTCCCCTCAGAGACTACACGTGGAACTCCTGTCATATTAATGATAGGATGATGATATAGTCCAAATGAGAAAATATATCCAAATTTTAATTGGGTCTGTGTTGGGCGATGGCCACTTATATAGGTTGGCAATTCGAAACCAGACGTCTCAGTTATACCTTTCCCAACATTCAAGCAAACTTCCATATTTGGAATGGTTGCGTGATATGTTGAATGAAGGGATTTCGGTGCGATCAATCAAGCCGAAAACTGGATATTCGCAGTATTATATATTCACAAAACCATCCTTGGAGCTGGGTGAACTAAAGAAAAAGTTTTACCCAACGGGGACAAAAAAGATTATTCCGGCTGATATTGAAAATCTTTTAGTCCATCCTCTAAGTTTGGCTGTGTGGTATATGGATGATGGAACTTTAGATAATCGTGAACGCTATCACAGAAATGCTATGATAGCGACATATTGTTTTTCGTTTGAGGATTGCGAACGTCTTGTAAAAGCAATCAAGATAAACTTTGGGTTCGAGGCAAATGTGACTAAGTGTCGAATGAGAGGAAAAATTTATCCTCGTCTCTATATTCCATCAAAATCAATGCCGCGTTTTATTTCTCTTATTAAACCGCATATTCATTCGTGTTTTCGTTACAAAATCGGTGAATAACAGGTTGAAAGGCCAGCAGCAGCGGTAATACGTAGGGTGCAAGCGTTATCCGGAATTATTGGGCGTAAAGAGCATGTAGGTGGAACCTTAAGTCAACTTTTAAAGCCTCGGGCTTAACTCGAGTTCTGGAGTTGAAACTAGGGTTCTTGGAGTTTAACAGGGGCAAGTGGAATTCCCGGTGTAGCAGTGAAATGCGTTGATATCGGGAGGAACACCGATGGCGAAGGCAGCTTGCTAGGTTAAACTGACACTGAGATGCGAAAGCGTGGGGA
>CAYZMA010000034.1:0-9253 GCA_964479405.1 uncultured Candidatus Saccharibacteria bacterium | reverse complement strand
GATGGGCCAAAAGAATATGTTCTCTGGTTTGAGGCATTGGCCCGTCCGCGGCCGAAACCACCAAAATAGCGCCATCCATTTGAGCCGCGCCAGTAATCATATTTTTAACATAGTCAGCGTGTCCCGGACAGTCAACATGAGCATAGTGTCTTTTTTCTGTTTCGTACTCAACATGACAAGTAGCAATTGTAATACCGCGTTCTTTTTCTTCAGGAGCGGCATCAATCTGATCAACTGATCGAGGTTGGGCAAAACCTTTTTTCGCCTGAACTTTTAAAATTGCCGCGGTTAAAGTTGTTTTACCGTGGTCAACGTGACCAATAGTTCCCACATTAACATGGGGTTTTGTGCGTTCAAATTTTTCTGCCATTTTGTACCTCCGCTAATAAGTTTATTTTACTTTTATATTATACCTTGAAAATTATAATAAGTCAACAATTTTTAAGGAATTTTCAAAATAATTCCCTCGGCTTTTATATTAACAAAAAATAACCTATCCGTCAATATCTTAGGAATTTTTAGTTAATTCCAAGTAAGTTAAGGTTAAAACTGAAGAATTGAAAGTTTTAATTACACCACTTAAAATTAACATTAAAACAATAAAAGCAAAGCCGAAAACGGCAACATACATCCAAAAAACCGCCTGCGAAGCCAAATACAAAGCAAAACCTAAAGCAGTAAGCAGACCGCCGACAATTAAAACCACCAGAATCATAGCAATGCCAGCAACAATGCCAGTTGCCATAAGAAGCAAATACATAACTAAAATTTCTTTCCAATTTTTATGGAAGAATTTCCATGAAGAGCAAACCGCCTTCCAAACACCGTAGTCACCCAATACCGCTGTTCTTTGAATATAGGGAGCAACTATTCCTAAATATAACCATAAAGCCAAATCAACAAAAAAGAATAAAATGCCATAGATAATTGCCAAAACATAAACTTTAGCGATTACAAAAAGAATAATCGGCAAAATTAAAATAATTATAGAAAGTAAAACAATCAAAAAGATGGCTAAGCCAACACCAAAAACACGCCAAAATTTGTGCCAACCAAAAGCGAAGCCGATCCAAAAGTTATGTTTTTGACCTTTTTCAATTTTTTCAACCGTGCCAAGAATCGCCCCTTGAGCAATGAAAGATAAAATTACCCAGAAAAAACCTAAAATTAAGATAAAAGCCAGAATTACTAAAATAATATTACCGTAGTTAAACCAAAAATTTTCAAAAGAGATCTGGTTGAAATATTTGTCCCACTTTTCGGAATAACTGGCCGAATCGGAAAACGATGTGCTAAAACCACTACCGGCGCCACCGGCTAAAATTCCAAAAATCCAAAGATACTTATTTCTGATTGAAATTTGGAAAGCTCGTTTTAAAATTTTTAAATAGTCCATTTAATCCTTCTTTCATTATTAATTATAATACAAAAAACAATGCAAATCCATATCACCCTTGATTATCTTGATAGAATAGAATATAATCTAACCATCGTAACTTGACAAAAGAGGTGATTTTATTGGAAAGACAATGTGAATTTCCTAGTTGCCCAAAAACTCTTTCGGAGCTCGTTCCGCCTGATATTTGCTATTGCGGGAATCATCAGCAAGAGTTGATAATTCTAAGAATAGAATTGGAGCCAGAAGAATTACCCGAAGCTGACATTATTTTCATCTTTCATCACCCTGATGGTTGTAGTCCAAAAGAACTAGCCGATCATCTTAAAATACCATACCAGACTATTATTTATTATATTAACAGAAAAAAGATCAAATCTAAGCTGCATCAAAGACATCACCATATAATTATTCCTCAAATAGAAATAATTAGGGTCATATCACTGGAACGAAATTGGACAATAGCCATCGGTTTAGCAAAAGCTATTGGAGCAGAAGAAACAAGTTTTTATAAGTACTCTAAACAAGGTCATTTTGGTCCAACAGAATTAACCCTACAAGGATATCTTGCGTTGGATATATACTGGAATGATAATCTTTCTATTTTAAAAAAACGTTTTGAAAGAATTAGAAATAATCGTAGAAATCCCAAAAAAATACTAAATTCTGCTCAAAAAAGTGTGCCTTTTACGACTATCGCTTGTTTTTGTAATATTAGTCATCAAGCTGTTAGTTATTGGATTGAAAGTTACAATATTCCTTATCAAAAAAAAGGACAACTCCGAACTGTCACAGGAAAAGATTTCAAAGATTTCTTAATAAAAGTTAATCGTGGCGAAACTCGGTTAAAACCAAAAACAATAGAAAGACTAAAAGCACTTTTAGCATCAGAGGCATTTAACTCGTGACCATATCCGGCTTTCTTAAGATAGTCGGATTTTTTTATTTAGTTTTTCCTTCAATCAATTTTTGAGCAATGTGAGACGGCACTTCGGCATAATGATCAAATTCCATCGTATAAGAAGCGCGCCCTTGAGTCAGAGATCTTAAACTGGTTGAATAACCAAACATTTCCGCCAATGGCACCATAGCAGAAATTACTTTTGACTTTGACCGTTCCGACAATTGCTCAATTCGGCATCGTTTTGAGTTTAAATCACCCAAAACATCACCCATAAATTCTTCCGGAGTAACAACTTCCACTTTCATAATTGGCTCCAGTAAAACTGGATCGGCTTTTTTAACCCCATCTTGCAAAGCCATTGAACCGGCAATTTGAAAAGCCAGTTCCGACGAATCAACATCGTGAAAAGAACCATCGTACAAGGTGGCTGATAAATCTACTAAAGGATAACCGGCAATCACACCCTTGGTCAAAGCTTCTTTAATTCCCTTGGCAACCGCTGGAATAAATTCACGAGGAATTGTCCCGCCGACAATTTTGTCAATAAATTCAAAGCCTTCGCCCCGTTCGCGCGGCGCAATTTCAATCCAAACATGACCATATTGCCCCCGACCGCCGGTTTGACGAATATATTTTCCTTCTTGTTTGACAGCAGATTTAATGGTTTCTTTATAAGCAACTTGAGGGGCGCCAACATTAGCTTCCACCTTAAATTCCCGTTTCATTCTGTCAACCAAAACTTCCAAATGAAGCTCGCCCATACCGGCAATAATAGTTTGACCAGTTTCATGGTTACTGCTAACTTGGAAAGTCGGATCTTCTTGGGCTAAACGATTTAAGGCAATCCCCATTTTCTCTTGATCAGACTTAGTTTTTGGCTCAATTGCCACCGAAATCACCGGATCAGGAAAAGTAATCACTTCTAAAATAATAGGATTTTTTTCATCACACAAAGTATCGCTAGTAAAAGTATCTTTTAGACCAACAGCGGCGGCAATTTCCCCAGCGTAAACTTCCGGCACTTCTTCGCGATGATTGGCATGAAGTCTCATGATTCGACCGATTCTTTCTTTTTTATCTTTACTGGAGTTGAGAACGTATGAACCGGATTTTAAAGTTCCGGAATAGACCCGAAAGAAAGTTAAAGTGCCTACAAATGGGTCAGCCGCTACTTTAAAAGCCAAAGCCGCAAAAGGTTCGGTATCATCGGTTTTTCTTTCAATTACTTCTTCCGTTCCGGGCTTAATACCACTGATCGGCGGAATGTCTAAAGGTGAAGGTAAATAATCAATAACAGCGTCAAGCAGTGGCTGAACACCCTTATTTTTCAAAGCCGTACCACAAAAAACCGGTACTAATTTATTGGCAATCGTTGCTGTTCGGAGCGCTTTTTTTAATTCGGAAGTCGTCGGCTTAGTTCCTTCAAGATATTTTGTAAGGAGAGCGTCATCTTGTTCGCTAATTTTTTCAATTAAAATTTGATGTAATTTTTCGGCTTTTTCTTTAAACTCAATGGGAATTTCTTTGACTTTCACTTCTTGACCTTTATCGCCTAAAAATTCATAAGAGCGCATTTCCAAAAGGTCAATTACTTCAGTCATCTGCTCTTCGGCGCCGTTGGGAATTTGCATTGCCACAGCGCTATCGGTTAAACGATCTTTAATTGAAGCAAAAGCTTTATCAAAATCAGCCCCCATCCGATCAAGTTTATTAATAAAACAAATTCGTGGGACTTCAAACTTATCCGCCTGATGCCAAACTGTTTCAGATTGCGGTTCCACCCCGGCGACGCCGTCAAAAACAACTACCGCGCCGTCAAGAACCCGAAGAGATCGTTGAACTTCAGCTGTAAAATCAATATGACCCGGGGTATCAATAATATTAAATCTAAATTTTTCCTTGGGGTTATTGTAAGTCGCCCAAAAACAGGTCGTCGCCGCGGAAGTAATGGTGATGCCTCTTTCCTGCTCTTGCTCCATCCAGTCCATCACCGCTTCGCCTTCGTGAACCTCGCCAATTTTATAGGTTTTTCCAGTGTAAAACAAAATCCGCTCACTGACGGTGGTTTTACCGGCATCAATGTGGGCAATAATTCCAATGTTTCTGGTTTTTTCTAGTGAATATTCTCGCGCCATTTAGTTTTAATCCTCAATATAAACTTAGTTAAATATGTAATAATAAAAATAAGTCCCCTCAATTGCCATTGTATATCATAATAGTATTGTTTTCAAGGGATCTACATTAAAATAACCATCATTTTACAGGTTCATTTTGTGCCCTCTTTTCCGCGATCGCGAAATACACACGACTTTTCCCTCCTGTTAATTGACATCTTTTTTTACACCAAATCCAACCTTGTAGGTTGGATTTTAAGGTTATGAGGGTTTGACATTTTAATTATACCTGATACTATATTTATATAATAGGAGGAGGTGACAAAAAAGTGAAATATGAAGGACCGATAGATCAAGGTGATATTTTTTCCTACTGGTGTCATAAGCCACTTTGTCAACACGATACCTTTGAATACTGGCTTTGTGCCGAGATTACAAAAATGACTTTTGTAGATCAACCCACCCAAGATGAAGATTTTTTTGTTCAAGCAAAAATTGAAGTACATTTAAGATTAAAAAGTATTTTTTCGGATGAGATTTTTGAAAAATGCTTTAATGCTCAAATAGGATACAGTAAAGAAAAAAAGACCTATTTTTTTATCTATTGGCCACCTCATAAACGCAAAATGCAGGTTATGTTAATGAATAGCATTTTCTCCAATGAATCTTTCGGTCAAACTATAAGCATGGCCAATCACAGACTCAAACACGAGGCAGAACTTATTGTCCGCCACATGATCAAATCACTCTCTCTTACTAAACAACCGGTCTAACCACCGGTTTTTAATATGGCTCTAAAAAAGTATCAAATAACAGGTTTAAAAAGTAGTATATATATCGCGATCGCGGAAAAGAGGGTATAAATTGAACCTGTTATTTGGCAGTATTTTTAAACCAAATCCAACCTACGAGGTTGGATTTACAGGTTAAAGGGTATCTACCTAAAATTCCACCCGCGGGGTGGAATTTTAGGTTTTCTCTAGAGAAAAAATCTACTTGCTCGCAGGAATGGTGCCTTTTTTGCGACCGGCAATAAGATAAACAAGTCCACCGATCCAACCGAGCAGAATAACAATGATCAGCCACAGGGTCTTGTCGTTTTGATTGGCAAATTGGCGACGAATGACATCAATTAATGCCCAAATCCAGATAACCCCACCAACTCCAACAAACAACACCCAGAAAAGAATCATACCAATGCCCAGACCGACAGCCGCTGTGTTCGCCGCAACATCAGCCGCGTAAGGTGTGTAGTCCATTCGACCTCCTTAAATCCGACTTGTGTCGGAATATTTTATACTGATTAGATTATTTCAAAGTCCCAATATTTTGTCAAATTAGAATCGGGCGTAATGAGCAAATGCCTTGTTAGCTTCGGCCATTCTATGCATATTTTCTTTTTGCTTAATAGCCACACCGGTATTTTCATAAGCCGAAAGTAATTCACTGGCAATAAGTTTTTCAAAAGATGCGCCTTTACCCTTTCGGGCTGCATTAATAATCCAGCGCATGGCTAAAGTTTCCCGTCTAAAAGGCGCCACTTCCATTGGTACTTGATAAGTCGCTCCCCCAATTCTCTTAGGTCTGACTTCCAATAAAGGGGCGGTATTTTTTAAAGAAGCTTCAAAAACTTCCAAAGGCTCTTTTTTAGTTTTATCTTTTAAAATATCAAAAGCATGATAGACAAGGTTTCGGGCTGTTTCTTTTTGGCCGCGAAGCATGATTTTATTAATAAATTTTTCAACCGTCACTGATTGATATTTTGGATCACCTTTTAATTTCCTTTTAACTGCTCTTTTTCCGCGCATTACTTTCCTTTCTTAGCACCATATTTAGATCGGCCTTGTTTTCTGTTTTCCACGCCAGCGGTATCAAATTTACCCCTGACCACATGATACCTTACACCAGGCAAGTCTTTTACCCGACCGCCTCTAATTAAAACAACTGAATGTTCTTGCAAATTATGACCTTCGCCCCCAATATAAGCAGTCACTTCTTGACCGGAAGTAAGACGAACTCTGGCAATTTTTCGAAGCGCCGAGTTTGGTTTTTTTGGAGTAACGGTTGTAACTTTAACACAAACACCCCGCATAAACGGACGGCCGGAAGTAAATTCAACCGGTTTATTTTTCAAGAAATTAAAACCACGCCGGAGGGCCGGAGTTTTGGTTTTCTTTGGTTTGGACTTGCGTCCATATTTTAGTAGTTGTGAAATTGTCGGCATAATTTATTTCAACCCAGTTCCTGCAGGTATCAGTCTGCCAATTATAACATTTTCTTTTAGGCCTCGCAAGTGATCAACCGCGCCACGAGTTGCCGCATCAATTAAAACGCTGGTTGTTTCTTGGAAGGAAGCCGCTGAAAGGAAGCTTTCGGTTTTTAAGGCAACACGGGTAATACCAATAACTTGGTCCTCCACAATTGGCGGTCTTTTGTTCTTTTTTAGCAAGTCGTCAACAACTTTATCAAATTCCAAGACATCAACAATTTGACCGGCAAAAAGTTCCGATTCACCCGATTCCTTGATTTTAACCTTAGAAAACATCTCTTTAATAATAATTTCAATATGTTTGTCTGAAATAGCCTGCCCTTGAGAGGCATAAATTTCTTGAATACTTCGGATAATATATTTTTGAGTTTGGACCTTGCCACGAAGCCGTAAAGATGCCGCCAGATCCAAATGACCTTCAGTCAATTCTTGACCCTTTTCAACTTCTTGACCGTCTTCAACTGTGATAATAGTTCTTGGCGAAACAGAATATTTAAAAGAGACTTTTTCGGTTGATTCTATTGTAATTACATTTTTAGATATTTTAACTTTACCCAAAAGACCGGCTCTGATCGCTTTTTTCTCCGGCGCAATGGCAATCGCTTGTCTAAATTTTACAATATCGCCACTTTTTACCGTTGGTTCGTAGTCTTCAATTAGAATATGCTCTTCCGTTTGCGCTTCCGGCGAAGTTACTACAATATGCTGGTTGTCTTTTTCTTGAATAATTCGGGCAATACCGCTAATTTCTGACAATATACCCGGCACTCGCGGGGTGCGCGCTTCAAAGAGTTCCTCAACCCGAGGCAATCCCGAAGTGATATCTTCACCTGAAATACCACCCATATGGAAAGTTTTCATTGTCAATTGAGTTCCCGGCTCGCCAATGGCTTGAGCGGCAATAATACCGGCAACCGTCCCCATTTCCACCAATTTACCCGTCGCCAAATCTCGGCCGTAACAATTCTGACATAAACCTCTTTCGGAGCGACATTCCAAAACCGATCTGACAATTACTTTTTCAATCCCGCTTTCTTCAATTAAAGTGGCTTTTTCTTCATTTATTTCTTCGCCAGATTTAACAATAAGTTTGTTTTTATCTTTAACATCTTCTAAAGAAATTCGACCAATTAGTCTGGTACTAAACTTTTCGCCTAAATCTTCAGATTCTTTACGATTAATTTCAAAACCAGTGGTTGTGCCACAATCATGAGTTGTAATAACCATATCGTGGGCAACATCAACCAAACGACGAGTCAAATAACCGGCATCTGAAGTACGAAGTGATGTGTCTGATTTACCCTTGCGAGCGCCATGGGTAGAAATAAAGTATTCAATAACCGAGAGACCTTCTTTGTAATTAGAGCGAATTGGCACTTCAATAATTTCACCAGCTGGATTAACCACTAAACCTTTCATTCCACCCATTTGCGTCAGTTGCGCCACCGAACCTCGCGCGCCAGAAGTAATCATTAAATAAACCGGATTGTTAAGACCAAATTCTTTCAGCATTTCACCTTCAAGTTGTGAACGAGTGTTATTCCAAAGTTCAATTGTTTTAATACTTTTTTCACTATCGGTAATTAAACCTCTTTGATATTGATTATCAATTTCTTCCAAAACTTTATCACCGGCTTTTAAAATGCCGTCTTTAGACGAAGGAATAACAATGTCCGCCACTGAAATAGTCATTCCCGAAAGACCAGCATATTCAAAACCAATTTTTTTTATTTTATCAACGGTTTCAGCTGTCACATCGGTGCCAAAACGATCAAATACATTGGTGACTAATTTCTTCAAAGTCTTAGAATCCATAGCCACATTTTGGAAAGCAACCTCGTCAGGCAAGATATTATTAAATAATATTCTGCCAATTGAAGTTTCAATTAGTTCGCCGGTGCCGTCTTTTTGTCTAAAATATACTTTAATTTTAGCTCTGACATGAACAAAACCCTGATGATAAGCTAAAATAGCTTCATTTTTGGAAGCAAAAATTTTATCTTCACCTAAAGCGCCTTCTTGCAAAGTTGTGAGGTAATAAGCGCCAAAAACAATATCCAAACGAGGCGTTACGACTGGTTCACCTGAAGCTGGTTTCAAGATATTGTGCGATGAACGCATAATTTGACTGGTTTCTTCTTTTGGTCGCCGTCAAAGTCAGCGTTAAAAGCATAACAAACCAAAGGATGTACTTGAATTGCTTTACCTTCAATTAAAACCGGTTGAAAACCTTGAATTCCCAAACGATGCAAAGTCGGAGCACGGTTAAGCATAACATAATAATTACTGGTAATTTTTTCCAAAATATCCCAAACAATGGCTTCACCCCGTTCAATCAAACGAGTGGCATTTTTAACATTGTGAACATGTCCTTCATTAATAAGCCTGGAGATAACAAAAGGTTTAAAGAGTTCCAAAGCCATAATTTTAGGCAAACCGCATTGATTTAATTTCAAATCCGGTCCCACCACAATCACCGAACGACCGGAATAATCTACTCTTTTACCCAATAAATTTTGGCGAAAACGACCTTGCTTGCCCCGAAGCATATCGGAAAGAGAACGAAGTTT
>CAYZMA010000033.1:0-10130 GCA_964479405.1 uncultured Candidatus Saccharibacteria bacterium | reverse complement strand
TGTTATCGGCAATACAAGCTTGAAAGGTGTTGAAATACTTAATGCCGAAGTATTTACCGAACAATTGCAAAACTTAGGATTAAAGATCACCAATATTATTAAAAGAGAAATCCCATCAAAAAATTTGCCGTCAACTAGGGACGAAAAGACTGGTAGATTTGCCGGTATAAATGATAAAAATAAAGTTTCTGTTTATCCAACAGAATATATTTTAGTAATGGAGAAATAAAACTATGACAATACAAGACCTCATTAAAATTTACGAGACGAAAAAGAAAAAACACGGTACGCAAGCATATAGGTATATTTCAAATGTTTTGAAAGAAGCCAAGGAACTACACAAAAAGGATTTCACAGGAAATGACCACGAGCAATCTTGGCGAGCATTCAAAGGTAAAAACTTGGAAAAACTAATTGAATATATTATTACAGATGAAGTGAATGCTTTAGAGTTGCGGGTTGTGAATGGAAACAGTCTTGAAAGAACAAATGGCTCAAATCTCTCAAGAGAGTTGAGCTTGGTAAAAAGAAATTTGATTGTTGATTATGGCGAGTTTGGTTCGCACTTGCCTGATGTTGATTTAATAATTTTTGATCCAAAAACAAGTAAAGTCGTTGCTGTTTTATCAAGCAAAGTTACCTTGCGAGAAAGAATTGCTCAAACTGGTTATTGGAAAATAAAACTTGCTTCCGACGAAGCAACAAAACATATTAAAGTTTATTTTGTCACACCCGATGAAGACGGAACGCTAACAATTAAAAAGCCTGCGAAAAAAGGTAGAGCAATTGTTGAAGTTGACACCGATGGAAGTTATGTTTTAAGCGAAACGGATATTGAAGAAAGTGATAAAGTAAAAATGTTTGATAAATTTATTGATGATTTAAAAAAATTATTAAGATAGTAAATAAAAATATGGCGAAATTACAAACTATAATTTTTGATGTAGAACATGGTTTTTGCGGATATTTACAATGCCCGAATGGATATTCTTTAATGGTGGATTGTGGCGGAAGATCTGATTTTTCTCCTGCAAAATATCTAAAATCCAATACTAATTATTATTTTCCGATAAAACATGACTATTATCATTTAACAAAGCTACTTATTACACATCCTCATGGCGACCATGTAGAAGATGTTGAAAATTTATTAAACGAATTACCCCCAGCAATTTTAACAAGAACTTATCTTAGTGATTTTAGCCCAGAAGATATGCAACAAAGAAAAAGAGAGAAAGATGATGAAAATCTGAAAATTTACAGAGAAAAGTTAGATCAAAAATATACAAGCTTTGTAACCAATTTTCCCAATTGGGGTATTACGAAAAATTATTTTTCTTTAACCCCAAGAGAAGCAAAACAAGTCGATAAAAATAAAATTTTGAATAACACCAGCAAGGTTTTACTTGTTGAGTTTGCGGGAAGAAAGATATTGTTTACCGGGGATTTGGAAACAGCGGGGTGGGATGCTTTGATTACGAAAAATCCCAATAATTTCGTAGAAAAAATAAAAGGTATTGATGTTTTTGTAGTTCCTCATCACGGACACAAATCAGCCTTTTCGCAAAACCTGTTTAATATAATGGGGAAACCACATATAAACATAATTTCAAAAGAAAGCGAAGAAAAGGAAACAAGCGATGTTGGTAGTGTTGATAGTAGGTATTCTCATCAAGATTACTCGCAAGGAATAACTTTTGACGACAATTCACTTAGAAGAAGTTTAACAACAAGAAGCGACGGAAGTATTTTTATTGATATTGATGATAGTAGTAACCTAAACATCAGACTTCTTGATTTAGGATCAAATATATCATTATGAATGATTTAACTTTAAAATTTAATCTTTATGATCATTTTGGTTATATAATGGTTGGTTTACACCAGATACTTTTGATTTTTTTATTACTTTGCTTATTAAAATTGCTAAACTTTGTAAATATTTTAGAATTTGTAAAGATAGAAAGCTCTGTAATAATTTTGATTGTTTCTTATTTTCTTGGACACATCATTCAAGCTGTTTCAAATTTATTTGATGGATTGCTATCTAAAAAGTTTTCAAAAGGTGAAGAGGATAAAAAAGAAAAAGGAAATGATCAATTTATTTATATTTACGAAAAGGCAAAAAAGTTTTTCAATTTACCAAATGAAATAAAACAAAAAATTGTCTTTCAGTATTGTTATTTATATGCCCTCTCAAACGATCTCGGAGGGCAGATTGCTTTGTTTAATTCTTCTTATAGTTTCTATCGGGGATTATTTATTTCGTCCTCTATTAACTTTGCAATTCTTTTGATACTTGGGATGTCGTCATTTTTTATACAACAAACTGCTTTTTTGAAAACAAATTTTTTGTTTTATCTTTTTATTATTTTAAACTTTGCGATTGTTTTTCTTTTCCATAATCGCAAAGAGAGATTTTTCAAGTATTTTGGCGAAAAAGTTTTAATAAATTTTGACATTATTTCAAGATAAATAATATGCAAATAGAATCAACAACTTTATGGGATTTTCCACGACAGAATTATGGAGATACTCCACACGGAAACAACAAATATAATGGCGTTACTCCTGCGTTGGTAATTTGGAATTTGTTACAACGATACACAAAAGAAGGAGACCTGATTGTTGATCCAATGTGTGGAAGCGGCACAACTATTGATGTTGCAAAAGAATTGAAACGAAAAGTTATCGGATACGATTTGAATGTAACAAGACCAGATGTAATTAAAAATGATTCTCGTAAAATTCCGCTTAAAGACAATTCTGTTGATTTTGTTTTTATTGACTCACCTTATTCTAACAATATAAATTATTCGGAAAATAAGGAGTGTATTGGTAAAATTTCTTGCGAGAAAACGGAATTTTATGACGAATTAGAAAAAGTTGCTTCTGAAATCGCAAGAATTTTAAAACAAGGCAAAGTAATGAGTTGGATTATTGCCGATCAATGGATTAAAAAGAAATTTACTCCCGTTGGTTTTTTGCTTTGGCAAAGATTAGAAAAATATTTTGAACCAATGGATATTGTTTGCTTAACAAGACACAACCAAACATCAAACACTAGTGTTTGGCATAATAGAGCAAGACAATATAATTTTTATTTGAGAGGTTTCAAGTATTTGTTTATAATGAGAAAGTCATAAGAAAATTGATTTAAGATCCACTAAGGAGGATATTATTAAATTTAAACCACTTTTATTAATCATCTTAGACGGTTGGGGTATTTCCCCTTCTTGGGGTGGCAATGCTTTAGCTGTCAATAATCCTGTCAATATGAATCGTCTTTGGCGCGACTATCCTCACAAGGTTTTGCAAGCTTTTACTTTAGTTGCCGGAAAATACGGCGTTGTTGGCGATTCAAGATTAGGACACTCAACCATTGCCGCTGGCCGGCGAATTCCTCAAGATTTGGAAATTATTTCAGAAGCTATTGCCGATGGCAGTTTTTATCACAATAAAATATTAATTGGCGCCATTGAGCATTGTAAAAAATACCGTTCAAATTTACATTTATTGGGACTCGTTTCTAATGGCGGGGTGCATTCTCACATTTCTCATTTAAACGCTTTAATTGATCTTTGTCATCGCCAAAATTTCAGCGATGTTTATATTGACGCTATTACTGACGGGGTGGACAGCGGTCAATTTGACGGTTTAAGTTTTATTGAAAAAGTAAAAGAAAAAATTACCGAAACGGGTATTGGAAAATTTTCCAGTGTTATTGGCCGATTTTATGCTATGGATCGGATCGGGGATTTCAAAAAAACAAAACAAACTTATCAAATGCTGGCAGAGGCAAAAGGACAAAAATTCAATTCGGTCGGAGCGGCTATTTCCCAAACTTATCGCGATGATCTAAATGATTTTAAAGTGCCCCCGTCAATAATTCCCGAAGATGGCAAAACAACTTCTCTAAAGGATGATGATGCCATTATATTTTTTAATTTTCGCTCCGATCGTTCTTTACAACTTACAGAAAAAATAATTTCTTCAAAATTGAAAAATCTTCATTTTGTCACTTTAACTGAATATAAAAAAGGCTTACCTGTCAGAGTTGCTTTTGTAAAATTAAATGTCATTGGCACATTGGGTGAAATTTTAGCCGAACATCAGGAAAGGCAACTGCGAGTCGCCGAAAATGAAAAAGCAGCTCACGTAACTGGTTTTTTTAATTGCGGTAACGGCGCGCCGTTTGCCGGTGAAGAAAGAAAAATTTTGCCTTCAAAAAGAAACGATAATCCCGCCAAAGATCCAGTTATGGCTACTCCAAAAATTACTAAAGTTATAGTTGATGCTGTCAAAAGCCGCAATTACGATTTTATTTTAGTTAATCTGGCTAATGTTGATATGATTTCTCATACTGGCGATATGATTGCCGCCGGCAAAGCAATTAAAGTAGTAGATGAAGCCGTTGGTAAAATGGTTGATGCTAATATTAAAACCAAGGGCGCCACAATTATCACCGCTGACCACGGCAATATTGAACAAATGGTTAAACTTAATCCCGAGCAAGACCCGGAAACAAAGCATACTCTTAATCCCGTGCCTTTTATTCTTGTCACACCAGACAACAAAAAGAATCTTTTTAAAAGCGCCACTTCTTCGCCTTATTCTTCACTTTCCAAAATTATTACCGCCAAAGATACTTTAGCCGATGTTGCGCCAACTGTTTTGGAATTAATGGAACTGCCAAAAAGTGATAAAATGACTGGTCATTCATTACTTAATCGTTTAGAATAATTTTAGAAAGGAATTTTTATGGCTGAAGAAATTGAAATTATCAAAAAAGATCTTTCAAAATTTACAGTTGAGCCAAACTTAAAAAATTACGAGGAAACTTATAAGAATTTTTCTTGGGATCAAATTAAAAACGAAATAAAATATTTTTCCGATGGCAAAATTAATGCCGCTTATAACGCTATTGACAAACACCTTGACACAGTCACAAAACAAAAGTTAGCCCTTGTATGGGAAAATGATGCCGGCGAAATTCAAAAATTTACTTTTGCAGAAATTGCTGAACTTTCTAACAAAATTGCTAATGTTTTAAAAAAACTTGATGTCAAAAAAGGTGATCGCGTTTTTCTCTTCTTACCTAGAATTCCAGAACTTTATTATTCATTTTTAGGCATCTTAAAGACAGGGGCAATTGCCGGAACGCTATTTCAAGCCTTTGGACCGGAAGGAATTAAAGATCGTTTAGGAAACTCTAAAGCGCGTTTTGTCATTACTCACTCAACACTTGTCAAACGAGTTGCGCAAATTAAAAATGAGCTACCGAATTTAGAAAAAATTTTAGTGGTGGATGCCCCATATGATAATTTTGATTTAAAAAAAGAAATGAATGAGGCTTCGGAAGAATTTGAAATTGCTCACATGGATCCTAAAGATCGAGCATTTATGCTTTATACTTCCGGCACCACCGGCAAACCCAAAGGTGTTGTTCATGCTCATCAAGCGATTATTCAAGAATATTTAACAGCTAAGTGGGTTTTGGATATTCATCCGGAAGATATGTATTGGTGCACCGCTGATCCGGGCTGGGTTACCGGTATTGCTTATGAAATTTTGGGTTCGTGGGCTAATGCGGCCACAGCACTTGTTTTTGACGGACGTTTTGATCCAGAAAAATGGTATTCAATGATTGATAAATATAATGTAACTATTTGGTACACCGCGCCAACAGCTATTAGAATGTTAATGAAGTCCGGTGCCGATATTGTTAAAAAATATTCTCTTGAAAGTCTGCGCCATTTAGCTTCAGTGGGTGAACCGTTGAACCCGGAAGCGATTCGCTGGGCGCATAAGGCATTTAAAAGGCCATTTCATGATAACTGGTGGCAGACAGAAACCGGAGCAATTTGTATTTCAAATTACCCTAGTATGGATATTAAAGTTGGTTCCATGGGACGGCCATTTCCAGGGGTAGTCGCTGGTATTGTTGATAATGACGGTAATGAACTGCCCAACAACAAAGAGGGCAATTTAGCCTTAAAACCCGGCTGGTCTTCAATGATGATTGAAATTTGGGAAAATCCGGAAAAGTATCAATCTTATTTTAAAGGCGATTGGTATATTTCTGGCGATCGCGCCTGGCGCGATAATGATGGTTATTTCTGGTTTATGGGTAGAGCTGACGATGTTATTAAAACTGCCGGCGAACGAGTTGGACCATTTGAAGTGGAATCGGCTTTAATTGAACATCCAGCGGTCGCCGAGGCCGGTGTCATTGGCAAACCTGATCCAGACAGAGGCGAAATTATTAAAGCTTTTTGTGTTTTAAAACCCGGTTTTAAAGAATCAGAAGAATTAAAAAAAGAAATTGCCGATTTTGTTAAAAAAGATTTGGCTGGTCACGCCTACCCACGAGAAATTGAATTTACTAAAACTTTACCTAAAACTCGATCGGGTAAAATTATGCGTCGGGTTTTGCGAGCCAAAGAATTGGGTTTACCAATTGGCGACACATCAACACTAGAAGAGTATTAAAATGAAAAAAGAATTTTTAATGGGAAGTGAAGTTATTGTTAAAGGCGCCATTGCTTCCGGCGCGCAAATGATGACTGGCTACCCTATTACGCCAACAACTGAAATTATGGAACATTGGGCAGAAGAGACAGTCAAAAATCCTACTTTAAAGTTTTTACAAACCGAAGATGAAATGTCAGCTGGCTTTGCAATGATGGGAGCAATTTTAGCCGGTAAAAAAGCTTTTACAGCTTCTGCCGGACCGGGCAATGTCTTAATGCAAGATGCTTTTTCAATGGCGGAAAGCATGCGTCTGCCAACAGTTGCTTTTATTGGTCAACGTGGCGGACCTTCAACCGGCACCGTTATTTATTCCCAACAAGAAGTAACTTTAACTTGTTTTGGCGGTAACGGCGAAGGGCTACGGATTGTCTACTCAACTGCCGGCGGTCAAGAATTATATGACTATGCCATTAAAGCCTTTAATACTGCTTGGAAATATCGTTTTCCAACTTTTGTTTTAAGCGATGGTTATCAAAATAAAACTTTAGGCACAGTTGAAACTTACAGCCCTCAAGAAAAAGAAATTGAAATTATTTCCTCAAACCCCTATCTCTTAAATCCTCAAAAACAAAAAGATAGTTTTACTCATTTACGTAATACTTATAATCTTGAACAAGAGTTAGCCGATGTTTTAGCAGATCACAAAAAACATTTCACGGAAATGACTCCTGAAATTGTTGAATTTGAAGATTATCACACTCTTGATGCCGAAGTGGTAATTTTTGCTCATGGGATTGTTGCCGCAGTTGCCAAATTAGCAGTTGACAGTTTAAGAAACGAAGGCAAAAAAGTCGGCCTTTTTAGACCGATAACTTTAAATCCCTTTCCAAAGGAATCGGCCATTAGCGCCATTTTAAACAAAAAAGGAATTCTGGTGGTTGAATCGTCTTTGGGTCAATTTGAAGGAATGCTTAAAGCTAATATTTATCCAAGCTCAACCCCAATTTATACTCTCAAAAAGCCGGCTGTTGGTATTATGCCCAATGAAATTATTGAAAAAATCAACGAAATTTTGCTAAAAAAGGATTAAAAATGTCCGAAAATGCTTTGCCAAAATCTTGGAATAAGGAAACTAAACCGCATAAATTTTGTCCCGGTTGCGGTCAAGCCTTGGCTTTGAAAATTTTGGGGCATGCCATTGATGAATTAGGCATTGCTCAAAATTTAATTTATGCCACCGATATCGGCTGTTCGTTACTTAGCTGGGATATGTTTAATGTTGACACTATTCAAACCCATCATGGTCGCACTGTTCCTCTTTGTGTTGGTTTTAAAAAAGCTAAACCTGGGGCAATTGTTCTTAGTCTGACTGGCGATGGTGGTGGATATGCTATTGGCGCTCAACATTTGCTAAATTCAGTTATGCGCAACGATCCAATTACAATTATTTTAATTAATAATGCCAATTACGCTATGACCGGTGGTCAACTGGCGCCAACTACTCTTTTGAAACAAAAAACTACTACCACTCCAAAAGGAAGAGAAATAATTCAAGGCAGACCATTCAAAGGACCAGAAATGTTAGCTCAAATTAGCGCTGACGATACCTATATCGCTCGTGGCATTTCAACTAATTACCAACAACTATTAAATATGTATAAAAAAGCCATCAGTAACCAAATTGACGGTCGTGGTTTTAGTTTCATGGAAGTTATTTCAATGTGCCCGGTCAATTGGCATACTAATGCTCAAGAATCTTTAGATTTTTCTGAAATTGAAATGGCGAAAGTATACCCATTAGGTGAAATTAAAGTGCCTAAAGCATTAACATAAAATCGCTCCGACGCTTCCAGTCGGAGCTCCGACATCCACGACAGTGGATCGTCGGAGGAGAAATAAAATGCCCACAAAAATTGTCTTAGCCGGCGAAGGCGGTCAAGGAGTTCAATCGGTCGCCAAAATTATTGCTATCGCCGCCCAAAAATCAAATAAATATTCTTCTTATCTTCCCGGTTTTGGGGTAGAACAACGTGGCGGTGTCTCACTGGCATATTTGCAAATCAGCTCTCATCCAATCCCTTATCCGCAATTTGAAAAAGCCGATATTGTCGTTTGCTTTTGCAGTCGCGCGGTTTCAACTGTTAAAAAATTTATACAAAAAAACAGTCTTTTTATTTACGATGACTCGGCTATTGATAATAAATCTCTTGAAAAAATTAAATCCGATGTCACCGAATATTTAGCCATTCCCGCTCAAAAACTGGGACGAGAAAAATTTACCAGTAAAGTGGCAAATATTATTCTTCTGGGTGGCATTGTGGCTCACCTTAAAGAGATAAATTTTCAAGAATTTGAAAATTCCATTTTAGAAGAGTTTGCTTCAAAAATTGAAAAAAAACCAGAAATTAAAGACCTTAATTTAGGCGCCCTAAAGGCCGGTTTGGAAATTGCGGAAAAATTTGATAAATCAAAACACCTTTTTGAGGGAGTAACTCCCCCTGAAATTAAAACCGCTTTTTCCAAAGACAAAATTTCATGGACAAGATTTCCCGAGTACTGTAAAGGCTGTGGCTTGTGTATTATTAAATGTCCCGTTCAAGCCCTTAAATTTTCTAATGAAATCGGTTTTTTGGGACTACCAATGCCAGAAGTTGATATTCAAAAATGTATTGGTTGTAAAAAGTGTATGCAAATTTGCCCCGACGGGGCGATTAAAGTTGAAATAAATCCATAAAATAAAAAAAGGGGGGTTAGTAATGGACTTCGGGAGCATTGGACATATATTATTGATATGCTTATTGATTGTCGCTGGAATTATTGGCTTTTGTACGTTGTGTTCTTGGCTTATAATAATTTTCTATGAAATAATAATGTTAGTTTTTATTGTAATTCCACTAATTATTCTCTCAATTTTCACATCAATTTACTACAAGTTCTACGAATTTCTACTTTTATTAAAAAGTAAGTTTAACCCACAAAACCCGCTTCCATAAGAGCGGGTTTTAAAACTAGGATTTAGGGGACGGGGATTTAGGATTTAGATTTAGGATTTAGGGGACGGTTCTCTTTTAACCTGACGATTGATATTTTTATAATAAATGTCAACTTAGATATTTATTTGACTTTTTTGGAAGATAATTTGCCTTCGTAGAAACCTTTTTACCAGTTCTTTTTTCAATATCCAAACGAGCAGAACCTGCTACTTCCCCACCTTCTTTGGCATCTTTTTTAAGCGGTTTAAATCCTAACGAGTTGCGATCGCGATGAAATTTGGTCGTTGTTGCTTCACCAAGCATCATTAAAATCAATTCCAAATCATCCATATGATCCCGCAAATTTTCTCGCTTGAGATTTTTAAACTTTTTATACTGACTCGGATTCATGTCAAAAGTCGCTTTGGATATCTCGGCAGTTAAAATTTCATATTCTTTTTTTAATTTAAGCCCACGCTTGTGCCATTCGTCAGTTAATTCTTCACGGACAGCAATACCGCGCATTCTTTTTTCAATCCATGAATCAGGATAACCCTTAGCTTTGTAAATCGCTTTTGTTCTTTTAGTTGCCAATTCCGGATATTCAATTTCTTTAACCCGCTCGTAACCAACACGCGCCAACCAACGTTTGAATGGTTCAGCTTTTGGTGATGGGATTGATTG
>CAYZMA010000032.1:0-10523 GCA_964479405.1 uncultured Candidatus Saccharibacteria bacterium | reverse complement strand
CATTTGACCCAACAACTGCATTTCAGTTAGGTAGTTTGACGACTTGACACGGCCCCAGGCCATTTTTTAACAGAAAAAGATAAATTTTAAGTCTCTTTTCGGCGAGTATATTTTAGAATAAACAAAATTAAAATCACCACCCCACCCAGCAAAATACCATAGGCAACCCAACCATTCAAAAGTCTTGTTTCTAAACTTATATCAGAATCTCCTTTTACCTCAAAAGGTTGCGAACGACCACCAAAACTATATCCGGCAATTTTGTACGAAAGATAGTACTTTCCTGCCGGTAATTCTAAATTATATGAGCCGCCAAAAGTTGAGGTTTCGGCTTGTTTTTGCCAATTTGAACCATTTTCTTTATATGCAATAACTTTTCCATTCATTGGCGCAGAAAATTCATTTTGAATACTACCAGTAATTTTGGAAAGAGGATTGCTTTCAATTGCATTATCTGCACTTGTCACCCCCGCTACTTGAGGAGAAATACTAGCCCCCGCCACTTTAGGCAAATTGTTGCTTGAAGGAGCAGTATTAAAAGCCGAGAAATTACTTAACTGACAAAAAATCGGTCGTGATTTAAATTCTAAAGTCAGATCGCCATTATTCCAATTTTTCACCACGCTTGAAGTAACATCCGTATTTGAGGTACTGGTTGTAGTACCAGTTTTACTTTTCGTGCTTGTTGTAGTAGATGTTCCCGCAATATCGTAGCAACGGATACTGGAGGAATTAACATGAAAACCAATTGTGCTTGTGCCATTAGGATTCCAAGCCGCCGCCACTGGTCCCCCTGGACCATCAAAAACATAAAATTTTGAGCCATCATTTAGCTCAATTAATTGGGCTGGCCATTTATTGCCTAAAAATTCAGTTGTTTTTTTATAATAATTGTAAGCCGGTTTAAGTTGGAAATTATTATACAATAAACCATAAGTTCCCGTCGGATCGTCGCGCAGATTGTAAATTAAAGTGATAGGTACTTCATTAACTGTCCGAGCAATAATCATTGCCCGTGCAATAACTTCCGCTTGCGCCTGAAGACCAATTTGACTAGACTGCCACCCCATTTCCGTAATCCAAATTTCTTTCGGACCGCCATGGGGCGCAATTGTGTTGGATTCAAGTTTCAGTAACTCGTCTCTTAATTGATTACCGGGAGCCGACTCCGGCCCAACACCCGGATAATAGTGGACAGCAACGGCATCAAGATGTTCCCAACCACCATTACTCAAAACACTATTAATAAAATCATTATCAATATAAGTCATGCCACCGCTGGCTACTTTGGCATTAGGATTAATTGATTTTATTGTATCGTAAGCGGCGACTAAAATTTCTCTATACTCATCCGGATTAGGTGAGGGTTTCCAATAATGATTAGGTTCATTCCAAATTTCCCAACGAGTCACATCACCGTAACGCCGGGTAACTGCACCAACATAGTCTTTCCAATGATCAATATTAGGTTTGCAAAATTGAGCGTCACCTCCACCACAAGTTGAAGCCCACGATACAGTATAAGCAAGCATTCCAACAACCTGAACGCCGTTGCGCCGGTGAGTGGACATCGCTTGATCGGGATTCGCCCAACTCCAACGGTTATTTCTTGGTTCAATCAACCCCCAATTAAATTCTTCTCTCGCCCAGCTAATTCCCGCCGCTTTCATTCGCTGATCAGCCAAATTGCGCTGCGCCGGCATTATTCGCGTAATGGATAAATTATTTACCCCATAAAATCCATAAGCAGTTGAAAAAACCATTAAATTAGCCAACAGAAAAAAGACTAATAAAAGTTCAATCAGAACATTTTGCGTTTTTTTAGGCATAAACCCTCCACTCCTGTTTGTCGCCAAAGGCGCAGAACAGGAAGTCCCGCCGAAGCCCGTCGGGGCGTAGGGGGACATTTCCTTTATTTTTTAATCTTATATTAAGCATAAAACAATAACCACCACTTTGCAAGCAAAAGTTGAAATAAATCTGGAAATTGGGTATAATGACGGAGTAATGGGCTCGTAGTGTAGTGGTCATCACGTCTCCCTGTCACGGAGAAGATCGCCGGTTCGAATCCGGTCGAGCCCGAATCCAAAAATGATAGCAATCATCAGATCAAAAGAGAACGTCCCCTAAAGGCTATATGCTATAATTTTTTGCAAACACAGATATGTTATTTAACAATAGCTTTGTAGATTTTAATGAATACCCAAGTAGCGATGTAATCGGCAATAAAAGCGGAAACTAGTCCGAGAAGCAATTTACCAAACGACATAGCGGTCGTATCCCAGACAATACTTAGATTAATCCCATGAAACCATGTTTGAAAGATCGATCGGCTAATGTCTGGCAACAGCCAAACCAATAGACCGCAAAAGAGCGAAACTAACCCCAAAAATGTTGCCACCGCCAAAGGCGTCTTTTTTGTGTCCATAAACCCTCCAACTAATTAATTTACTTTTTTAGATATTTTTCTTTAAATTAGTTTACCCAAGACAACGATGGCAAAAATAACTAGCGCGTTAATTATTGCCCAAACGGTCAGATTTGGGACTGGCACTTTTTTTACTTTTCGATCAATAATTAGAACCGCGATTATACCATCTAGAACAAAAAGCCCCATTTTTATCCAGAATAAAATATTACCTTTAAGTTCTTCTGCCTCCTGAAAATAAAGCACTAATCCGGTTGCCAAGAGCCAACCAGCGGCAATTGCGCCGGTTAACCGTACCATCTGGAAAATTTTGAGCCGTTCCTGGCTTACTCCCTCCTTGATATTGAGTAAGATAGAAAAAACAACAACACCGATAATTACCCCAGCGCCAATGATATGTAGAATAAGAAACAATATGTGCATACTACCTCCTTATTTAATTATACCAAAAATGTGCGGTCAATGCTAAATCAATAGGTATGAACTGCCGGTAAAAGTCAAATTAAATTTTCTCAACAAAACACTCCTTTTTATGGTAAGATTAAATTAAGGAGTAGCTTAGTGAATAATTTGTGGTTTACTAAATCAGCAGAAGCTGTTTTGGCTGATTTAAATTCTAATTTAGAAGGCTTAACGGAATCAGAAAGCAAAAATCGTTTGTTAAAATACGGGCAAAATAAACTGCCTGAAGCTAAAACAGACGGTTTATTGGTAATATTTCTTCGCCAATTTCAAAGTCCTTTAATTTATATTCTTTTTGCCGCTGCCATTGTCACCTTCTTTTTGAAGGAATATACCGACGGCGGTTTAATTATGTTTGTTCTTTTCTTTAATGCGATTGTCGGTACTATCCAAGAAGGAAAAGCCCAGAACACTCTTTTAGCTTTAAAAAACTTTATTACCACTAAAGCGACAGTTTTGCGCGACAAAAATGAAAAGATTGTTTTAGATAGCCTTCTTGTCCCTGGTGATATTATTATTCTTCAAGAAGGCGAAAAAATTCCCGCTGACTGTCGTCTTTTAGTTTCCAATCAACTTCGTTTGGACGAATCAGCTTTAACTGGCGAATCCATTCCAGTTTTTAAAACCGTCGATATCATGGAATCACCCAACTTACCAATTTCTGAACAAAAAAATATGGTTTTTAAGGGAACTCATATAACTGCTGGTAACGGTAAAGCCATTGTCGTTTCTACAGGTTTAGATACCTTTATTGGCAAAATTTCTCAAGAAGTCGCCACTATTGATACGGAAATTCCACTCAAAACCAATATTCGTTATCTTTCGCGTTTAATTGTAATTGCGGTTTTAGTAATCGGTACTTTGCTTTTTTTCTTGGGTCTTTCTTATGGCAACACGCTTTCAGAAATGTTTAGAACAGTGGTTTCTTTAGCGGTCTCAATTATTCCCGAAGGCCTCCCGATTGTGATGACCCTAATATTGGCTCCCGGCGTTTGGCGAATGAGTAAACGTCATGCTTTAGTTAAAAAACTTCAAGCAGTCGAGGCCCTGGGACAAACAAAGGTTATTGCCGTTGATAAAACAGGCACGATTACAAAAAACGAAATGGTAGTCCAACAAGTATTTGTTGATGACAAGCTATTTCAAATTACCGGCGAGGGCTACGAGCCTAAAGGCGAAATAAGTTTTAATCAAGCCAAAGTTGAACCTAAAGATTATCCTGAACTTAATGATCTGGCACTACATTCTCTTTTATCTTCCGGAGCAAATTTAACTTTGAGCAGTGGCAGTTGGCAGGTTTCCGGCGATCCGACCGAAGCGGCAATGTCGGTCTTAGCGCAGAAATTGGGAATTAATAAAGATGCGATTGAAAAAGATTTACCCAAGCTCTCTGAAACCCCTTTTGATTACAGGTTTAAACTTCGCGCAGTTGTAAACCAAAACAGCTCTAAAAAAATAATGACAGTTTCCGGCGCACCCGAAGCGATTTTGAAACTTTCTCAAAAAATTTGGCATTCTGGAAAAGCCGAAAGATTATCTTTGGTAGAGATTAAAAAGCTGGAGGGAATTTTTGAGGAAATGTCTCGGGAAGGATTAAGAGTAGTGGCGCTTGCCACTTCGGATCAAATCCCTAAAAATCTTAAGTTAGACGAAATTCACTCTCTTACTTTTTTGGGATTTTTGGGAATGAAAGATGCTCTCCGTCCCGAAGTTCACGATTCGATTGAGAAAGCCCACGCCGCAGGTATTAGAATAGTAATGATTACCGGCGATCATCCGATTACTGCCAAGGCGGTGGCCCAAGAAGCAGGAATCTTTAATGAAGGAGATAATATCATATCTGGCGAAGAGCTTGAAAAGCTTTCTGAAGAGGACTTATCGCAAAAACTCGGTTCAACTTCAGTATTTGCGCGAGTCACTCCAAAACACAAACTAAAAATTATTAGAGCTTTTAGGGCCAGAGGTGAAATTGTGGCGATGACCGGCGATGGCGTCAACGATGCGCCTCCACTGGTGGCAGCCGATTTAGGTGTAGCTATGGGAAAAATCGGTACCGAAGTGACCAAAGAAGCCGCCGATATCGTTCTTTTAGACGATAACTTTGGAAGCATCGTTTCGGCGGTTGAAGAAGGTCGAGCAATTTACAAAACAATCAAAAAAGTGATTTTGTATCTTTTCTCGACTAGTGTTGGCGAGGTGTTAACTATTTCAGGAGCCCTTGTCTTAGGCTGGCCCTTACCAATTTTACCAGCCCAGATTATTTGGCTTAATTTAGTTACTGACGGCTTTTTGGACGTAGCACTAGCAATGGAACCAAAAGAAGATGGTCTACTTGACGGAAAGTTCAAAAGTTCGAATAAATATCTAGTAGATTCATTAACGCTAAAAAGGATTATCTTGATGGCCTTGCCAATGATGATCGGTACGCTTATTCTTTTCAGCAAATTTTATCAAATTGATATCGCCAAGGCATGGACGATATCTTTAACAACCTTAGCCGTTTTTCAATGGTTTAATGTCTGGAATTGCCGTTCCGAAGAAAAATCAATCTTTCAAATGAAGTTTTTTTCAAATAAATTTTTAGTCGGGGCGACTATCATCGTAATTCTACTTCAGATACTAGCGATTTATAACCCAATCATGCAGAAGATTTTATACACAACACCTCTAAGACTTATGGACTGGGTAGTTATTCTTGTGATTGGATCTTCAATAATTTGGGTTGAGGAAATAAGGAAATTTTTCCATCGAAAATCTACCTCTAACTCTTCTTAACGACAACTATTTTTGGTATAGTAAATTAAGAAGGTCTAGATAGGAATCAAATGATATCAATAGAACAATTAAGAAATGAGCACCATGCAGTTTTGTTGGCTCTTGAGATTATAGGAAAAATTTGCCAAAAGTTAGAGGCCAAAGAAAAGGTTAATCCGAAGCATCAAGAAGAGATTTTAGAGTTTATCAAAATTTTTGTTGATAAATGCCATCATGGCAAAGAAGAAGATTTATTATTTCCAGCGATGGAAAAAGTTGGGATTCCTAGGGAAGGGGGTCCGATTGGCATGATGCTTATGGAACACGATATGGGGCGTGGCTATGCGAAAGGTATGAGGGAAAATATCTCTAACCCCGGAAAATTCATTAAAAATGCTCGCGGTTATATCGAGCTTTTAAAACGGCATATTGATAAAGAAAATAACATCCTTTACCCGCTGGCTGATGCGAATATTTCTCAAACAAAAGATAGTGAGCTGCTTAAGAAGTTTGATAGATTAGAACTTGAGCGCATCGGCCCCGGAAAGCACGAAGAATTCCACAGGATGATAGAAAAATTGGAAAGAATTTACCATAAGTGAATCTCAAAGGTCTGTCCTGAGCGAGCGCCTTTAGACATGTAGCGAGTCGAATGGTTCCGGACCCGAATGTCCCGCCATTCCAAAATAGTCCCAAGGGTTATTTTTTGTAATCCACCACTCCCACCTCCGAAGTGAGAGTGAGCGGTTAAATTATATTTAACAAAACCCCCGATCGCTCGAGGGTGTTTTTGATTAAGTTCGAAATAAGTTTGTTATTTCCGCCATAAAAGGACTATAAGAAGCGAATCATGCGAATACCAATAAACAGAGATAGGATTGAAAGGATAATACCCCCGAGTGTAGCAAGAACAACCTTAGAAGAGTTCTGATACAAGGGATCAACAACCACAAGGGGAACAAAAAATGAGGCGAGAACCCCTAGTACACCCAATATAATAAGCCCGACACAAAGAACATCTTTGAAAGTAATCTTAGTAGTAGGAGGACTCCCAGAAGAATTGGAATCATCATCGTAATTATCACTTGAAGGATAACCCTGTCTGAACGGTCCGCCGTAACCAAAGCCCATTTTTGTTGCCTCCTTCTTTGTAACCCAAGAATTTAAGATTGTTCAGGAACATTCCCCCAAATCTACCTAAACTATACTACAAAAGAATCAAAAAGTCAAAGCAGAACTCACTAAAATCATTGAAGAAACTAAAAAAGGTGCCTACTCTCATGAGTAGACACCTGTGTCATAATAAACATGGATTATTCTTTATTGTCGCGTTCAGGTAGACACTGAAGATGTTGAGGAGAATCCATTGTCACCCCCCCCGTCCTTCGGCTTTACGCTTAGCAATTTCTTTCATAATTTCATCTGTAGTCATCCTCTTGGTGTTATCACAGTAGCGTTTGTTCATGGAATCTTGATGACTGTCATTTGGCATATCGTACTCTCCTATTCATCGCGATCGGCGAGTATTCTGCGAAGCACTCCTGTCTCTTTGCCCTGTGCTTCACGGCTAGCGATCTGGGATCGAATATCACTTGAAGACGATCCACTACTTTCGTTATAGCGCTGACTATAGGTCTTGCGACCTTCCCGAGGTGGATCGATGTTCAGCGCCTTGGCTCGAGCATCCGAACGGTCGGCAATCTGTCGATTAGACAGTCCGGCCGTAGTGGTAGAAGAAGGATATCCACTTTCGCCCGACTTTTCACGATCAGCGAGCACTCGATAAAGCACACCACATCTGTCGCCTTTACCATCTGCTTCACGTCTAGCGATCTGAGATTTTATCTCGTCCGATGACATTTTAGCTGTTTCGCTGTAGCGCTCAGAGTAGGTCTTGCGACCTTCCCGAGGTGGATCAATGTTTAGCGCCTTGGCTCGAGCATCCGACTGATCGGCTTTTTCATGCCAAGAAGAAGTCGTGGTTGGTGAGGATGTTCCTCTTCCAGTGAGCCGTTTCCAAAGATTTCCCCAAAACATAATTACGCCCCCTGTATCGCTCGGATTTGGTTCTATTAAGCGATTCTACCCAAAGTTTATTCTTAAATAGATAAAATGTCAAGAGTATGCGCTCGTCCATAACATATTGGACTTTTGGGTGGCTAAAGGCGACGGTAAATTTAGCTTCTTAATTAATGTATTTACATAGTATCTGAGAGGTGGGATTTTGCCAATAGCCGAGTGTTGTTTTTTGGTGTTGTACCACAATAGATATTCAATTAAATCAACATTGAAACTATCAACATCATCTTTTAATTCTTGGTAATGCCAGTCAACAAATTGTCTTTGGATTAAGCCATTAAAGTTTTCAATAAAAGTATTCATTTTTGGACATTTGGGATAATTATAGAAATGGATGATGCTTTGAGAATTAACATAAGCGGCAAAATATTTGTGAAATTCTTTACCGTTATCGGTCTGGATGTGGGCGATAGGAAAAGGAGCAACCTTAATCAGCTTCTCCATAAAGTCCTTAGCCAAAGCTGACGATAATGACTTGTAAGCGTAGGCAAAAGCAAATTTGCCGTAAATATCTATAGCTGTAATAAGATACCTTCTAATACCGTCAATGAACAATTCAATGGCATCAATTTGCAAAAGATCGCCAACCTCTTTTGGCTGATAATCTTTTCTCCTTAATTTCTTGATTTTCTTTCGATATCTGACCACTAGCTTACCCGTTCTAGCGTAGTAGGACAATCTTTGATGTTGGGGTAATTTGCCTTTACTTTTTAATTCTCCGATAATCCTGCCGATAGTGGATTCGGAGATTATAGGAAGATTGTTTTGCAAACAATACTCTTTGAGTTCAGGATAAATTGTTTCTTTAGAAACACCGGGATGCTTGTTGCGATATTTCTCAACATAATCTTTTATTTGATGGTCTACTTTGCTTTCTCTAAAACTTTTTGGTCTGGTTGTTTCCGGCGCTAAAGCCGACAATTTGCCACCTAAGTTTTTAATCTTTTGCTTCCAAAGATAGATGACCGAACGGCTTTTATTAAAAGCAATTTTGGTTGCTTTCTCGCCAAACTCATCGAAAAACTTGATAATCTCCAATCGTTTTTCGATAACCTTTCTTTGAGGATGACTGGAGATATTATAGATGTAATTCATGAAGCGATTGTAACCGCTTTTGAAGAAACTTTGAATATATATCTGCCTCATTTAGACTCCTCTACTTTTGCCTTAGCGGAGTCCAATATGTGTTTGAACTTTTGCATAGTTTAGACACTAACATCGTCTACGATTGACCACCAATAAAAAAGCTAAATTCATTTTTCTATTTTAGTTCATTTTTCTGTTATACTTAATATGTTATGCTAAAGATTAAAAAACCAATCTATGCTTTTATTGACGCATCGAATCTGTTTTACGGCGGTCAGAAAAGTTTGGGTTGGAAAATTGATTATAGAAAACTTATAAAATATCTTAAAAGCAAATATTCTGTTAGTAAAACTTTTTATTATGGCGGTATCGAAACTTTCGGTTTTGAATATTCGATACTAAGCAACAAACCAATCGATATTAAAGCGCTCAAAAAATATTTATCAAAAAAGATTAAAGAGCCAAAATTGCCTGAATACCAGGTTGTTCTAATTGGAAGAAGCCTAAAAACAATTGACTTTTTCCTTAACTTGGACAGTTTTGGATACTATCTAAAATTAAAGCCTGTAAAAGTGTATACGGATGAGAGTGGCAAACAAACCAAAAAAGCAAATTGTGATGTTGATATGACTTTTGATATGATGCGCTATATGGAGCAATACTCTGGTTTAGTTGCCTTGACTGGCGATGGTGATTTTGTGCCTGTTCTTTGTTATCTTAAAAACCACGGTCGGAATATTAAAATTTTAGCTCGAGGAGAAAGATCGGCGAGAGAAATAAAACAGTTGGTAGGGAGTGATTTTCGCGATTTTGTGAGGTTAAGAAAAGAATTGGAGTATATAAAATGAGGAGACATACGAAATATCTCCTCAATGTTTAGTAATTATATTTTATCAAAATATGTATGAATTGTCAATCATTATACCTGTTAATTAATAAATGATAGAGATACAATGTTAATTATACTATATCGTTAATTAGCAAAAGTCAGTTTAGGTATATAAATTTTACCCTTATAATTCCTCATCGCAGTTCTAACGTCGTCTACGATCGACCGCCAATAAAAATTACTTCTAATAAAAGTGATTTTTTGTTACAATTTGAATGATGGAATATTTTAAATCCTCTAAATTTAAAATCGCTGGTACCAGTTTTAAGGAAGTAAATAAAACAGCCCAATCAATATTTAAGCAAATTAAATCTCGCACCAAAAGAACTCCGTATGTTAGATCTAAATATTTTAAAAAGGAGAAGATATTTTTAAACTTATTTTGGGCACATCTTTTTAATAAGAAGGAAAAAGATAGAATCAGACGCTTAAAGTTTTATGATTGTGCTTTAGATTTAATTAAAAATGCTAATTCTAATCCGGTGACCAGAGAAAATTTTCAAAAGAAAGATGAGCTTCTGCATCGCTTTTACGGGATTACAACAAATAGAGAAAAATTTGTCGTTCAAATAAAAGAAAACAAGAGAACTAAAAGAAAAGATTTTATTTCAATTTATCCAGAATAGATTAATCAAAGATTAACCGCGAAAATTCAGTATGCCGAATTATAAAAAGAGTCCTCCGCCAGTTGCAGGGCGAAACCTGCGGCCGAGGATCTTATTTGTATTTTACCATGATTAATTTGTATTTGTCAATAGTTAAACCAGTTAATGTTAAAGCAAAGTAGTAATATCCTATTGTAAGCAAAGTAGAAATATCCTCTTT
>CAYZMA010000031.1:10257-12159 GCA_964479405.1 uncultured Candidatus Saccharibacteria bacterium | reverse complement strand
TTTAAATGACTAAATGGCTGTCCCATAGTTATATTTTAGCTGACTCAATGCGAGGTCATTGCCCTGCCGGAAGGACCAATTCGTAGGGCATTTACTGTCCTGGAAATTAATCGTGTATTTCATATTGAATACACTAACAGCTAACTCCGCCTCCGCCAATTGGCGGACCAACTATCCCAGCAATCCCGACCTCGTGTTGGGATTTTCTTTATGACTCAAAAACTTGCTTGGTTTTAATAAAATTATTCTTCCGCCATCTGGCGGATTCAGGCGCATTTTGGATGACTTTTTCTACCGTCAGGCTGGGAGTCGGTTCATCTTCTCTGGCAACATTTTTTAAATTAGAAATTTGCGAGATTGCCAGAGTATCGCTTGTCGGCGCTTTTTCGCACTCTGCCACATAATTTAAAATTTTCTCCAGCTCTTTGTCAGATTGCTCTTTTTCCATCTCATTAAGATTTAATCTTGCCAATTTTGCAATGTTATCCATTTAGTCCTTTCTTGTTAATTTTAAAAATTCTTCTTCGAAAATTATTTTTACACCTAGTTTTTGCGCTTTAACTAATTTTTCACCCGATTCGGCTCCTGAAACTAAGTATGAAGTTTCTTTGGAAACCGATTCGGAAATTTCACCGCCCAAATTGCGGACCATTTTTTTAGCCTCATCTCTTGTCAGAGTTTCCAGACTGCCAGTAAAAACAAAAGTTAAATCGTTCAATTTTTTTTCACGAATTGGCACGAATTTGATTTTGACACCAGCCTTAAACAACCGCTCAATAAACTCTTGATTTTTTTCATCCTGAAAATAATCATAGATAGATTTCGCCACAATCGGTCCAATATCTGGTATCTCTTGCCAGTCTTCTAGCTTTTTTAACTTTAAAATATTTATAATTTCATTTGGATTTTGGAATTTGGATTTTGGAATTACGACATTGGCAATGTCGTGAGAAGTTTCTTCCCCCACATTAGAAATTCCTAAAGCGTAAATAAAACGAGGCAGTTCAATTTCTTTGCGCGACCCAATGGCAGAAATAATATTTTGAGCCGATTTTTGGGCAAATCTTTCCAATGGTTCAAGATCGCCGGTTTTAAGCTCAAATAAATCGGCGGCGTCTTTGACCAGCCCCGTTTCCATAAGTTTATTTAAAATTTTCGGACCCAGTCCCGGTATGTCAAAAGCAAGACGCGAAACAAAATGCCCCAGTGCCCGAAGTTTAATTGTAAAACAGTTTTTATTTAGACAGCGATAAGCAACTTTACCTTCTTCGCGGACAATTTTGCCACCACACTGGGGACAAGTTTTAGGAAAATGAAATTCCTCAACTTTCCCGGTACGCAACTGCTTAATTACTTTGGCGACTTCCGGAATAACATCACCGGCTTTGTGAATAACAACCGTATCGCCAATTCTTATATCCTTTTTTCTAATTTCGTCCTCGTTGTGCAAAGTGGCTCTGGAGACAACCGAGCCAGCGACCAAAACCGGTTTTAAAACCGCCACTGGCGTCAGTGTGCCAGTGCGACCAACTTGAACAACAATATCTTCTACAATAGTGGTCATTTCTTCCGGCGCAAATTTGTAAGCAATCATTCCCCGAGGCGCCTTGCCAACCACACCCAATTTTTCTCTTGTCGCATTGTCATTTACGACTGCCACCACGCCATCAATCTGGTACGGCAGTTTTTCCCGTTTTTTTTCAATTTCAACTTTAAATTTCTCCACTTCTTCCAAATTCCGACAAAATCTGTTTTGAGGCAAAGTCTTAAAACCCAAATCTTTTAAAATTTCATGGGCTTCCTGATGTGTTTTAACCATATATTTTCCACCCGCGGGGTGGAAATTGAAGGTTAGAAGGTCCCAGGCGATAAAATCAAGTTTTCGCGAGGCGGAAATTTTGG
>CAYZMA010000031.1:0-10247 GCA_964479405.1 uncultured Candidatus Saccharibacteria bacterium | reverse complement strand
GGCATTGCGCGGGTTTGCCAGCAAGGGTTTTCCTTCTTTCTGATATTTTCTATTTAACTCCTCAAACACTTCAATCGGCATATAAACTTCCCCTCGGACTTCAATCCTGTTTGGAATTTTGAATTTGGAATTTATAAATAATAATTCTTTGTCATTCCAGCGAAAGCTGGAATCTAGTTCTGGATCCCGGATCAAGTCCGGGATGACACCACAAGTGTCAATTTGTTTCGGATTTAGCTTTAGCGGTATTGCTTCAATTGTCTTCAGATTCCCCGTCACATCTTCCCCCACTTTGCCATCACCGCGGGTAGCGCCCCGCGCAAAAAGACCATTTTCATAAATTAAAGAAACAGCCAAACCATCCATTTTTAACTCGCAGAAATAGTCAAAATCAACATTTGAAATCTTCTTGTTTCTTGTTTGCCAATCATTCATCTCTTCAAATGAAAAAGCGTCTGTAAGCGAAAGCATTGGTTGAGTGTGGCTGACTTTTTGAAATTTATCCAAAGGTTCGCCACCCACCCGTTGAGTCGGCGAGTCGGGAGTAACAAATTCGGGAAATTTATTTTCCAGTTCTTCCAGTTCGTTTTTTAAAGAATCATTGACGGCATCGGAAACCAAAGATTTGTCTAAAACATGATAAGCGTAGCGATATTTTTCAATCAAATCTCTTAATTTTTCAATTCGTAATTTTGTTTGTTCTTTGGTCATTTTTCTCTTTCTTTCTCTATTTTACTCCTTTACAAAACAAAAAAACAGCCCTTTTGAATTTTGAAGGACTGTTTTTCTTTAAGATATTTCTTCAAGATTTTAACTTAAGAAATTCTACCAAGTTCTGGCACCGGAGGAATAGACAGCAATAGTAGGTTGTAAACCAGTTGGTCTATCCATCTCTTGTATTGAAACAGGATTACAAGTATCAGAAGGATCAGGGTACGTTTGTCCAACAGGTTGCTGACAAAGAGTTTCCATTGTCATCCACGCCATAACCATATAATCAGTCCCATTACTTTTATACTGATAACCACTATCATTAACAGTCTTTTTTGGGTCTTGTGGTAATAAAGGAAGATAATCCGGAATTAAACCGGGTATCCATGCCTTAGTTAAATCGGTATTCGAAAAATAGCTGTCTGGATTGTAAATACCATTCATCCCAGTCGTACCATCGGTGGCGGAGTGGTCAAGTTTGCATATAGAACCTGATAAAACAAATCCTGTATCGCAACCAGCACTACCTTTTGTATAAAACGTCTTTGGATAACTGCCACTTTTATTGTTATACATCTCCAAAGCGCCTTGGATTGATTTTAAGTCAGACATTCTTTTGGCGTCCCGCGCAGTTTTGCGAGCGCTGTTGACATTGACAATCACCAAAGACGCTAAAATAGCAATAATAAACATTACCACCAAAAGTTCAATGAGAGTGAAACCTTTTTTCATAAAAACCTCCTATTTATATTTAGTTTAATTATAAAACAATAAAATCAAAATGCAAATGTCAAAATTAATTTTCAATTTCTAATTTTCAATTTTCAATCAATTCTCAATGATTTAATTTTCAATTACTATTTAATCATTGCCTTTAGGCGACGGATTCTTTCCTCAACCGGTGGGTGAGTGGTAAAAAGCCCAACTAGCCAACCTTTGCCTTGGGCGGTACTTTTTTTAAAAGGACTTTCAATATAAAGATGAGCCGTGGCTTTATTAGCCACCTCCAGCGGTTCCCTATCTTGCGCAATTTTTTCCAAAGCCGAGGCTAAACCTTCAGGATAACGGGTAAGTAACGCCCCGGAAGCATCGGCTAAAAATTCTCGTTTGCGGGAAATTGCCAACTGAATAACAGTTGCCACCAGTGGCGCCAAAATAGCTAAAACAATAGCCACAATAAAAAGAATTAATTGAATTTGACCGCTTTCGCCATCGGAACGACGGCGACTGCCAAACCAAGTCCACCGTAAGAAAAAATCGGAAAGTAGCGCCACTACTCCCACTAAAACAACAATCAGGGTCATGAGTCGTATGTCGTAATTGCCAATATGGGACATTTCGTGAGCCACCACTCCTTCAAGTTCAGTTTTATTGAGCTTTTCTAAAAGACCGGTAGTTACCGCCAATGATGCATGCTGGGGATCGCGACCAGTGGCAAAAGCATTGGGCGCCGAATCTTGGATTAAAAATATCTTTGGTTTTGGCAGACCAGCCGTTAAAGCCAAATTTTCAACCGCGCGATGTAGATTTAAAAATGGTTCCTGATGAGGCACTTCTTTTGCCCCGGAAATAGCCAAAGTAATGGAATCGGAGTAATAATAAGAGACCAAAGCTTGAATGGTGGCAATTAAAACCGCTAAAACCAAAATAAATTGATTGTCAAAATACCAAGAAAGTAAGTAGCCGAGACCAATTACAAAAATAAGAAAGACAAAAATTAATAAAACCGTCCTCCTCTTGTTTGAATCTATATTTTTATACATGTTTTAAAACTTAACCTGTGGTGTTTCTTTTTCCGCTTCGTCCATTCCAAAAAGCTCAAATTCTTTTGAACCGGTCATACCGGCAACCATACTATTGGGAAAAACTTGAATCATTGTATTAAAGTCGCGGACATTGCCGTTATAAAAACGACGAGAAGCTTCAATTTTATTTTCCGTATCAGTTAGCTCATCTTGAAGCTTTTGAAAATTTTCTGTCGCCCGAAGTTGCGGATAATTTTCCGAAACGGCAAAAAGCGATTTTAGAGTATCAGTTAAAATATTTTCCGCTTTCCCTGTTTCTTCAGCACCTTTGGCTTGCATCGCTTGCGAACGCGCTTCGGTTACTTTTTGAAAAACTTCTTTTTCGTGAGTAGCGTAACCTTTAACCGTTTCAATCAAATTGGGAATTAAATCGTGACGACGTTTCAGCTGAACATCAATGTCCGACCACGCCTCTTTGGTCCTGTTTTTCAAAGTAACAATGCCGTTAAAGACGGCAATAAACCAAATAATTAAAATACCTACGATCCCCAAGGTTATCCATAATACGATCATAATAATACTCCTATTCTATGAAACTATTTTATGTCATTGCGAGGAGCAAAGCGACGAAGCAATCTATGAAAGATCGCCACGCTTCGCTCGCGATGACACCCTGCATTAAACAATGACTATTTATTCTGTTGATGAATCGGTAACTTTATAAATATTTAAATTTCCCGTCATGGTGCCACTGGAGTCAGATTTGTCTTCCAAAACAGTTGTTATTTCAAAGGTTTGACCGTCTGATTTATAACCGTAGTAGAAATTTGGCGCTAAAGGATCGTTCGGCAAACTTTGAAGGTAAGTTGGCACAATCGCCTGCGCCAAAACACTATTCGCATCGGAAGTTTTAATTACACTGTCGCTAGCTGGATATTCCGCTTTAACCGCATAATATTTTTTCAAGGCAGATTTAATATTTGCCAAATCTTTTTTACGGGTTTCGTCGTTCACATTGGTTGTCGTAACAGACGACGAGCTGGCTTCCGGACTGGCGGTAGGCAAAACCGAAGAAATAGCCGGTGATATTTTGGGTGAAGTAGATGCTGTCGGCGATGATTTGGGCTGACTGCCAATCCAACCTCGCCAAGAAGCAAAAAGCAAAGTGCCTAAAATTAATATAATTACTAAAATAACAATCATAACATAAGACAAAGCTGGCTTATGAGGCGGTCCGGGCATTTGTTCCGGCGCTGATGTCGGCGCTGACACTGGTGGCTGTGAAACTGGATTTTGCTCGCCCGGTTTTTGACCCATTGGTTCCGGTGGCGCGACATTGGGTGGCATTTCAAAAGAATTAGGTCCACCTTGAGGTGTAGAATTGTTAATAGTTGGTTGATCCATTTTTCCCCTCCGTATTACATTAGTCTAATTACATTATACCACTTTTTTAACTTTTTTTGACAATAATTTTGCTTTTTTCTCTTTCATCACTTGCTGTTTCTTCTCTTGTACTACTTTCTTTTCACGTTTTACTTCCACTTTTTTTGATTTTTCTGTTTTTTTCTCCTTCAATTTTGAAAGTATTTCTCGCGCCGGGGCTGACCCGGGCAGAGCTACCAATTTCTTAGGAAGTAAAAAATTGCGAAAATAACCCAATTTTACTCTGACTAATTCCCCTTCTTGTCCTAAACCGGGAACATCTTTGAGTAAAACTACTTGAACTTGTGCCATTATTTTCCTGCCTCTTCTAATGCTTTATCTAGCTGTGGATCTTTATTTTGCGCTTGATCGGTTTCAGTTAAGTCAACTTCAATATTAGGCTTAATTCCTTCTTTGTCAATAGTTCTGTCGTTGGGCGTCAGCCATTTGGCAATAGTTAGTTTTAAAACCGACAAAGTATCAAGATTTTGAATTTCCTGAACCGAACCCTTGCCAAAAGTTTTTTTGCCAATTAAAGTGGCGCCACGCAAATCTTGCAAAGCGCCGGCAACAATTTCCGAAGCGGAAGCCGAACCTTCATTGACCAAAACAATCACTTTATAACCACCCAAAATTGGTTCAAAAGTTGTTTTTAATTCATCTTTATGACCATCTTTGTATTGCTCTTTGACCACAACCGAACCAGACGACACAAAAAGCGAGGCGACATCAACAGCCGAATCCAAATAACCACCCGGGTTATTGCGCAAGTCCAAAACAATCGCTTTCGGTTTTTTTTGCGCTAGCTCCTCCGCCGCTTTTTTGGCTAGAGACGACGTCTCGTCACCAAATTGAGAAATTTCAATATAGCCAATCTCGCCTTTCATTTCCCATTTGACCGAATTTACCGTAATCGTTTGTCTGGTTATTTTGTATTCCCGCGGCGATGGAAAGCCTTCACGATTAATCAATAAAGTTACATCTGTGCCTTTTGCCCCGCGAATTTTAGAAACCGCCTCGTCAAGAGAATAATTTGAAGTGTCCTTGCCGTCAATGGCTAAAATTTGATCTTGAGCTTTAATGCCCGCTTTTTCAGCTGGCGAATCAGCAAGTGGCGCAATGACAATTATTTTGCCATCTTTTTTAGAAAGTTCCGCCCCGATTCCTTCAAATTTACCCGCCAAATCTTGTTGCAATTGACCATTCTCAGTCTGGTCTAGAAAGCTGGAGTAAGGATCGCCTAAAGCCTCTACCATACCTTTAATGGCGCCGTTGACCATTTTTTGAGGAGAAAGAGTGCCGACATATTTATCGGAAATCGCATTCCAAGCTTTCCAAAAAACACCAAAATCAACACTTTCCGGTTTTTTAAGTTCCAAATTAGTAATCTTAGGTTTGTAATTTGTTTCAAAAACAATATTTTTGTGGCCAATTAAATAGCCAACAAAATAAAAAATAATTGCTACCCAAAGAATAACAACAATGATAGAAACTTTTTTAAAATTTTTCAAAGCTCTCCTTTTTCGCCAGCTGGCGGATTTATTACACCCCCGCCTAAAACTTGTTCATTCCTATAAAAAACAATTGATTGGCCGGGAGTAATTGCTCGTTGGGATTTTTCAAAAATGACTTTAATTTTGTCTTCCGAAATTTTTTCTATCTGGCAATTTTCAGCCGAGTGACCATAGCGAATCTTTGCTTGAATTTTGCCTTGAACTTCGCCAAGCCAATTCAAGTCAGTGGCGATCAATTCTTTTTGAAATAAATCTTTTTCATCACCGACAAGAAGCGTATTTGTCTGACTATTTAATTTTACCACAAAATAAGCTTTTGGACCACCCAGCCCTAAACGCTCCCGCTGGCCAATAGTATAATCAATCAGACCATGGTGTTGGCCAAGGATATTTCCCTTCATATCAATAATATTTCCAACTTTAGTCAATTTTTTAGTCTGCCGACGCAGAAATGTCCCAATATCCCGGCTTGGAATAAAGCAAATTCCTTGAGATTCTTTTCTCTCGGCCGTCGGTAGCCCCATTTTCTTTGCCATTTTACGAACTTCCGATTTTTCGTAGTCGCCAATTGGAAAAAGAATATGTTTTAAATGTTCTTGCTTAAGCATCCACAAAAAATAAGTTTGGTCCTTGGTCTTATCCTTGGCTTGTAGTAGTTGATATTTGACATTAGGATTTTGACATTTAGATTTTTGTTTGTCATTTGACATTTGGATTTTGTCATTTTTACTTTCAATTCTAGCGTAATGACCGGTAGCAAGATAATCTGCCTTTAATTCAATTGCTTTTTTAAGCAAAATCTCTCCCTTAATATCGCGATTACAAATAACGCACGGATTGGGAGTGCGCCCCGCTTCGTGTTCTAAAATATAGTAGTCCACGACAGTTTTTTTAAATTCATCTTCAAAATTGACAACATAAAAAGGAATCTTTAGTTTTGCCGCCACCGCCCGCGCCGCGATTGAAGCTTCCAGCGAACAACAAATATTTTCCTTTGACCGATTATAGCCCACCTTGGAAGTGGGCTTTTTAATTGGTTCGTCATCTTGATAATCGGACCAAAGTTTCATAAAAACACCGATGACATTATAACCTTGTTTTCGGAGCAAGGCCGCCGTCACTGACGAATCCACTCCGCCACTCATGGCGCAAACAACTGTCTTTTTCATAGTAGCAATATCTTACCATATTTTTTCCCTTAAAACCAGAAAGGTAGCACCGCGTAGGTGTTACTTTTGGTAATACGAGAGATTTAGAGAAAAAACAAAAACATAATCCAAACAATAAATAATCCGATTGAAATCAACTTCAAGGTTATGTTCTTATTAACAACCCCAATAATCATTAATATTATTGCTAATACAAAAGGACCATAAAATAATAAAACCCAATCACCAGTTAACATCCTGTAGATAAACCATACTATAAATATTCTAACTGAAATCCAAATTAAACTCTTGTTTCTCTTTATAAGTCCTAAAACAAGAAATATGCATGCTAATAAAATAAAGTATTCATTTTCCTCCTCAAATTTTTAAACTTTTAGAAAGCTTTTTGCCTTCCTAATTTTCATTTAACTCTCTTTCTCTGCTTGTCAAGAGTGCGATTTTCCTACGGTCGTAGAAATCTTACACTATTTCTTTCTTTTTGATATAATTTAGATGTATGAAAATTTACAAACAAGATTTGGAAATTGTTAAACTTACTTCAAAGGAGATTCTGCTTTCACTTTTTGACATAACAACCCCTTTTTTCTTAGCCAGCCGAATCTATAGAAAATCAATTAATAAATATCTTGAGCAAAGAGAAATTGATCGATCTAATTTTCTTTATCATTTAAAATATTTACAAAGAAAAAAATACATCCAAATAGTTGTTGAAAACAAAGAAAAGTATATAGAATTGACGCCAAAGGGTATAAAGCATTCCAATATTTTAAAAATTAACACTTTAATTATTAAAAGAATAGCAAAATGGGACCAGAAATGGCGAGTAGTAATTTTTGATGTGCCAGAAAAGTTACATTATAACCGAGATTTATTCCGAGACAGTTTGAAAAGAATGGGATTCATTCAAATACAGAAAAGTGTTTACGCTTATCCATTTGAGTGCACTAAAGAAATTACCTTTTTATCAGAAATACTTAATATTAAAAAATATGTTACCACAATGATCTCGGAAATTATACAAGGAGAAGACAGAATTATTGAGTATTTTTTAAAAGAAAATATTCTACAAAGTAATGATTTAAAAATAAAATAGTGCGATATTTCTACGACCGTAGTTTTATTACACTATTTTAATTATAAATTTAGTTGCAAACTCTTCATAAATCATACTGTCAATAATTCTTTACATCCCCAAACCTATTGTCCACCTACGAGGTGGACATTTTGGTTGCATCAACAACATTTTTCATTAGACATGCCACTGTAACCGGGCCAACGCCACCGGGTACCGGCGAGTAAGCTTTGATTTTAAAATAAACTTTCGGGTCCACATCCCCGACCATTTTACCAGCCACTTCAGAATTGCCGGCATCAATAATAATTGTCCCAGCCTTGACCATATCAGACTTAATTAAAGATTGTACTCCAACAGCCGTGACAATAATATCAGCCTCTAAAATTTTAGCTTTTAAGCCAGCAGTTTTGGAATCGCAAACAACTGGTTTTAGACCAAGCTTTAAAAGCATTTTTTCCAAAGGTTGACCCACTAATCTACCATACCCAACAATGACTATTTTTTTATCATTAATATTTATTTTATAAAACTTTAAAATTTCTAAAATCGCTTGAACAGTCGGCGCAGGATATGCTCCATAAAAACCATCAACATCTTTTTCCGATTTGATTTGCTTTAAAATTTTCTCTGTTTGAAAGTCAGTTGGCAGTGGTAATTGAACAATAATACCACTAATATATTTATTTATATTTAGTTCACAAATTAATTTCTCTACTTCTTTTTCCGAGACAATACCGGGCAAATGAAAAAGTTTAAAACCAATCCCTAAATTTTTAGCTATTTTTTCTTTAATTTTAACATAAGAAAGACTGGCCGGATCTTCGCCGACTAAAATAACCCCCATCGTCGGCATAATGTGTTTTTTTTGAAGAACTTCAATATCTTTTTTTAATTTAAGATAAATATTTTCCGCCACTGGTTTGCCTAATAAAACCATTTTAAACTCCTTAATCAGCAAAATTCTGCGTTACCATTTTGCCATAAACACCCATATCAATAATACCAACACCAATCCGACCATATTTTGGATCCAAGATATTATCACGATGTTTTGGCGAATTCATAAAACCAATCTCGGCCAAATCAACATTGGGCGCCAGAGCAATATTTTCACCCGCTAGCCAATAAGTAACACCGCCGGCAGTCATTCTGTCTGCCGGTGTTTTACCCGCTAAATTAACATGAGAGAAATAGCCATTTTTAGCCATATCAATTGAATGAAATCGAGCCACTGTCCGAATTGTCGGATCTAACATTAAAGGTTGAAGACCCGCTTTTGCCCTTTCACTATTGACTAAATTAATCATTTTATTTTCTGAATTTTCGTCAACACTAAATTTATCCACTTTGAAATCAAGTTTGGTCATTTCTTCATTTTGCGAAACTGTGCCAAAAAAGTTCAAAGATTTAACACCATCAAAAACTTTTTCCATTTGTAATTCAGCCATGGCCGATGATTTAATAAAAAAACCTGAAATAGGATACTTAACCAAATTATCTTTAAACGCCGGTGAAACAGGCAAGATAAAACAAATCATTAAAATAATTGCCGCCACTACGATTCCCTTCAAAAGCCCCGGAATAATTCCAAAGAAACGATTGAATTTGTTGTCATTAACCCACTCTGGCACATAGTGAAAAACTAAAAGAGTAATTAAATAAAAAACAAGCTGAAATAAAACCCATAAAGTCAAGAAACCAACTGGTTTAGCTAAATTAGAACTTATACCCCAATTTGTAAAAATTGTCGCCGCAACAGCAAAATAGCGCAAAGACAAAATAAATGAAATGACAATTCCAATTAGATCAAGGGTTTGAGACAAAAAACCCCGACGCAACCCCATCCAGCCATGAAGTAAAATAATTAAAATAATTAAGATTTCAATATAAATCATAAATTCATTATACCAAAATTTTTACTTCTGTTTATCTTTTTTCCGATAATCCGCCACCGCTTTGATAAGCGCTTCTTCAGCCAGCACCGAACAATGTCGTTTGACTGGCGGCAAACCATCTAAGGACTTAACAATGGATTTATTGCTAACCTCTCCCAATTTTGCTAAATCTTTGCCCACAATCATATCGGTCAACATTGATGATGTTGCAATCGCCGCCCCGCAACCAAAAGTCTGAAATTTTGCTTCTTTGATATATTCTTTGCCGGCTTTTTTTTCAACTTTAATTTGAAGTTCCATTAAATCGCCACAAACAGGATTGCCAACCCGACCTTTGCCGGACGGATTTTTGATTGTCCCCATGTTGTGAGGATGGGTAAAATGCTCCATCACTTTTTTTGAATAGAGCGAAGATATATTTTTTTTCATTTTGTACTTCCTAAAGGGCTAATTTCCCTTAATCTTTTAATAATTGTTTTTAAATTTGAAATCGTATAATCAATTTCTTCTTTGGTGGTTTCTTGTCCTAAAGTAAAACGAATTGAACCGTGTGAACGTTCGGCATCATCATAGGTAGCCATTAAAACATGGGACGGTTTTAAAGAAAGCGAGGTGCAAGCCGAACCAGAAGAAGCAGCAATGCCGACTAAATCAAGACTTAAAAGAATAGATTCGCCTTCAACATATTTAAAATAAAAATTGGCATTGTTGGGACT
>CAYZMA010000030.1:9453-13536 GCA_964479405.1 uncultured Candidatus Saccharibacteria bacterium | reverse complement strand
AAAATGGACTTCGTCCTATTATTGCAGTGCGTCGTATGCGGGGTCTGCGCCCCGCTACCGCGGGGCTTGACAAACGACCGGGGTTGTGCTATAATAACATGTTCTTCTGGGAAACCGGGAGAATTTTTTAAATAAGATTAATCCGCCGATTGGCGGAGAAAGAAGGGAAATATGTTAAATACTATAAAAAATATCATAACTAAATTTAATGCTAGTACGGTTCAATTTGCTTTTGTTGGTTTCTTGATGGTTTTAGTGCCTTTCGCTGGTGCCGAGGCTGAAAAACCCCAAAGCGAAACCCGCATCCAATTTAACCAAAACAATGTCCAGCCTTTAACTTTAACTGAAAAAAAGGTGGAAGTTTATTCTGCTGGTTCACGAGAAGACCTTAATAATTTAAATCCGGAAGCGATCAAAGGCTTAATGCAAGCGATTGCTCCGGAATATGGTGTTGACTGGAAATTAGTTTATGCCATTGGTTATCACGAATCTGGTAACTACTCATCTTCTTTGGCTCGTAGCCAAAACAACTTCTTTGGTCGTAAGGCCGTTTCTGGTGGTTATGCCTCTTGGGCTACTCCTGAAGATGGTATTCGCAACGAATTTACCTATCTTAAGGAACGGTACCTTGACAGAGGTTTAACTACACCGGCTTCTATTAACCGAGTTTATGCCGAAGACCAAACTTGGTATCTAAGAATTGAATCTGTTATGGCTGGTCTGTAAAGCAAACTTTACATTATACTAAAAAAAGGGCTCTCTAAGCCTCCAAAAGACGCTAGCAGAGCCCTTTTTGGTATTTTAATACCTTTATTCAATCTTAACTTTATCAAAAACATCCGGTGGGACAATTTCATACCAAAATTGACCGGGCAAAAAGGATATTTCTTTACCAGACGAATCATAAAACATCGTTCTGGATTTTAGATCTGTTTTTTTCCAAGTGGCATCAATTTTTTGACCGCCATACAAGACATAAGCTTTACCTTCGCCGGTTGTTTTCATTGTCCAGCTATTTTCATTAATTCTAGTTATTCCTTCAGTTCGTTCAACCGATTGAATTATAATATTAGTCGGAGCTAATTGATTACCAGTGTCTCGGTCTTTATGAGGTGTGCCAGCCAAAGTGCGAGGATAATTATTGTTTAGGCTGTCCCAAGTGTAATTGACCATATATTGGGACGCGGAAAAATCAATTGTTACTGTTTGAGAAGCAGAATTATTAACTTTAAAATCTTTAGCTTTAAGAAACTTAAAAGAAGTAAAATCGCCACTCATATTCCAACCTTTATCTTGAGCTTGAGCGTAAAGTTTTTCCGTATTAGCATACATTGTGTGTTCGGTTGCAATGCCAGCTTTTGGTTCGCGCCAATAAGCTTTATCGCCCAAAGCAAATTGATCTAAATCCAAGGCATTTTCGGAAGATGCCCTGTCAAGAGCATCAATATTACCGCCGACATGAGCAATAAAAGCGTTATATTCCCATGCCCAGTCAAGAAAATAAGTTCGTAGCGATCTGACTGGTCCAACTTTTTTGGTATCTTGTGGTCCATAAATAGCCATAAAACGGGTAATACCTCCTTCAGAAATAGCTTCATAGACAATTGAGGCTTTATCTAATCCAACTTGGGGACGAGCTTGAGAGTGATTTTCAATAATCACTGCTAATGGGTGGCGATTAGCCATATCTTTAGGCACTTGAGTGCCGTCAAGCGGATTTGCTGTCGTTTGAGGTGAAGGACTGGGTTTAACAGTTATTTTTTTTATGCCGTCTTTTTGCGGACCATATTGTTTATAGGCAACAAAACCAGCGGCGCCAAGGGCTAGACCGAAAATAATTGAAAGAGAAATGATCAAGATTCTTTTTTTTCTATTTTTTTGTAGCATATTTATCTCCAAAGAAGTAAAAAGTTGATAGTATCTTTTAAGCTGACTATTTTTTGTTCATTGGTTTTATTAAAATTAATGGTATAAATACCGTCTTTTTGCCTTAGAAAAGCAATTTCTTGGGTAGTGCTATCGGCAAAAATTGGCTGGTTGGCATTGCCATCATCTGTTAGTTGAAACCTGTTAGTGCCATTAATATCAGAAAGATATATATCTGATTTTTGATCAGAAACAATTTCGTAGACAATTTTCTTACCAGTTGGATTAATTTGAAAATTAACAATTTTTTTAGGAGTAGCCACATCGTCAATTTGAGTATTATTTTGGTTTGCGCTACCAGCGGTATAAATATGGGGCGTATCGGCTCTGCTTAAATAAAATATTTCATCGGTTTTATTCCATGAAACTTTTTTAACTTCTTGCTCAAATAATTTAGTATTTTCTTCACCCTCTTTCGTAACAGTAAAACAAGCATTTTTTGACTGTCCTGCTGATGGATTGCTACTGCAATAGATTATTTTTTCAGAAGCTTTGTCCCAAGAAAAATCAGCAATTTTTATTGTAGAATCTTCAATAATTTTTTGGAAAGTCCCAGTCAAAAGATTTTCCACAAATATGGTGTCGGTTGTGCTTCCAGAAGCTAAAAATGCCAATTTAGACATATCGGGACTATATTTCGGTTTGGTAAAATCTTGATAATTACCAAATTTAGCCTCATTAATAAAAGCAATTTTTTCTTTCTCAATATTACTGGTATCTCCTTGCCAAATTTCCCAATTACTACTGGTATTTTTTTGCTCATAGGTAAGTTGAGATTGTGATTTATTCAAATCTAAAGCGCCAATTTCCCCTTGAGTTTCAAAAGTTTCAGTGTTCGTTGTGCCGTCTTTAATGACTGGGTCAACGGTTGAAAGAATATTGACTTTACTGTAATAAATAAGAGGTTGAAGACTGACAGTCTCAATTTGTAAAGCTTGAGTTTCAACCGGAGTGTAGTTTCGGACATATTTAAGATAAAAAACTGTAACGGCGCCGGCTAGAATTAAAAAATAAAGGATAAATAACAAAATGGTTGTTTGTTTCATTTTCATTTTTTATTTTCCTTCACAATGGGAAAAATAATTGTAAAAATTGAACCAATACCTTCCTTGGATTCAGCGTAAATCTGCCCATTCATTTTAAGGACGATTTCTTTGGTAATCCAAAGCCCCAAACCAGTACCGGGAATATCAATTGTTTTTTCGTTCCTGATTCTATAAAATCTTTTAAAGAGATCCTTCATATCTTGCTTTGCCATACCAATACCAGTATCTTGAACAATAGTTTTAAGTTGGTCTTCTTCAAGGCGATGATAAATTGAAACACCGCCCTTAAAAGTGTATTTAATGGCGTTGCCGATCACATTTTCAAATATTTGGTCCAAACGTTCTGGATCGGCAAAAATTAAGGGACAAGGCGAGGGCAAAGGTTGGTATTCAAGTTTGAGCTTTTTCTCTTTAGCCTGAACATCAATACTGGAGGTTACGGTTGTTAGAACTTTGGTCATATCAACAGATTGCATATCAAATTGCATTCTGCCCTGCTCTAATCTTGAAACATCAAGTAAAGCGTCAACTAAAGCATCCAAACGTTTAATATTAGCCAGAACTTTCTCAAGGTGAATTTTGGCTTTTTGATCAATTTTACCGGCTACGCCTTCAAAAATCATCGCCATATATCCTTTAATAGCAGCCATTGGCGTTTTTAGTTCGTGAGAAACCATGGAAATAAAGTCATCTTTCATGGCATCAACTTCTTTAAGTCGTTTAAACAAAACGGCATATTCAAAGAAGTGGAAATTATTGAAAAGTAAAAGAAGAACAAAAAAGATAGTCACAGCTAAGGCAATTAAACTATTGGTAATAGCTTTTTGAGTCAGAGCGTCGGCACTAGCCGTGTTAAGCTCAAGACTTAAAAGAGCGACTTTTTCCGAGTTAGAGTTCTCTAGAGGTGAAATAACAGTCCAACCGCGTGTTTTTTCCTGCTTCGGAGTAAAAATAGTAACATCCTTATTTTCTGCCCAAGCGCTGGAATATTGCAAAGATTTATAAGCCGTACCTATTTTACTCTCGTCCGAACTAGCAACAGCCTGAAAACCGTCGGTTATAGGCTTAAAAATGGTTATTTCTTGAAGTTCGTTATCAGCTTTAGTAATTT
>CAYZMA010000030.1:0-9443 GCA_964479405.1 uncultured Candidatus Saccharibacteria bacterium | reverse complement strand
CAGTGTCTTTATCTAAAGAGTCGGAAACAGTGCTGGCAAGAATATTTTTAGCTAAAACTGTTGTATTTTCAAGTTCCAGAGCAGTATTTTTTTGAAATCGTTGAATTTCCCAAAAAGTATTTAAAATAATTAAAACCGGAATTAAAAAGATTAAAAAAAGCGAATAAGTAAATTGAGTATTTTTTTTATTTAAGTTATTCTGATCTTCAGAATAAGCGAATTGTTTAACTGCCATTTAAAACCCCTCCGTTTTAAGTAACGGCATTTCAGATGGATTACATTAAGGTAATAGAATCAACTAAGCTGTTGTACCACTGTCCCCCACTGCCAAAGACATTTTCAGGGGCGCTATAAGTGACAACCATGATTTTTGACGGTCTTTCAATGTAGGTTGCAACTTTAGCGCCATTTTTACTTAATTCTTGCTGGTAAGCAGTTTGTCCGGAAACAGTAATTTCTTTGGCTGGTTTTTGTTCACCAGTAGTAGCGGTATTGGCTTCAACCCATTTTTGTAAAGTTAGACCATTGGCATTTTGAAAATTAATTTCCACTTTATAACCTGTTGGGGTTCCTTCCAAAGATTCTTTATTAGAAGCAAAGACTAAAGAATCGGCATCTCCGGAAGTAGTGCTGGCAAACCAGCCAGTTGGATATTTAAGCTTAAATTTTTCAAGGGTAGAGGTATAGGTTTGCCAAGTATTAACATCAAGACTTGGGCTAGCGACAGCAGTTGGCGTCGTTTCAGTTGAAGCAGAAGTTTTTGATTTGTCCAAATATCTAAAGCCAAAAAAACCTCCAACTGAACCAAGAATAAGAGCTAAAATAATTAAAATAGTTAAAGTGGTATTAGAACCGCCGGCTTTGATTGGTGGTTGAGGTGCGTCTTGAGGATTTGTATTTTGATAATTTTTAACTTGGAGCGGTGGTTCTGGGTTAGTGGGTGCTGGTTGAGGAGGTTGAGATGCAGGCGGTGGAGAATTATAAGCTTCAACTTCAATATTAGCGTCTGTTGCAGGAGTTTGCTTTTCTTCAACTCCAATATTAGGTGTTCCAACACCAACATTATGCTCCGATGGTTGTTGAAGTGGAATATCATTTTTAGGTGGTGGCGGTGGAGTTTGAGTATTTAAATCCATTAAAAACCTCCTTTTCTTTATTTATTTTATTATAACACTTCTATTTATATAAAACAAAAATCACTGTGCACCAATGACAATAATTAAATCATAAGGTGAGTCTTGGCTGAATTTCTGGGTTTTGGCTTTATATTTAGTTAAACTTTGAGCAATTTCTTGGGCATATTTTTCTTGATTTGATTCAAAGTACACAATTGTTTGATCGTACAAGCTTAAAGCATTTTCCGTTTTAGTAACTTTAAAACCAATCTCGTTTAAAATGGCCACAACTTGGACGGTTTCCTCGCTTCTACCGGTACCATTAAGAACTTTAATTTTTAGTTGGTCAGGATTTTTTTCGGATGTTGCAGGACTTGTAGATTCTTGACTGGTTGTTCGATTGGGGGGGCTATTTGTTCCACTGGTATTTACGGGTGTGTTTTTTGAAGTCGCAAAAATAAATATGCCGACAAAAATAACAATAATTAAAACAAAAAATACAGAAGCATTTTTGTTTCGCCCTCTGGCGGATTTTGCCTTTGATCCGTGTTTAACATTATGAACTGGTTTATATGGAGGAAGGATATCCCAAGCTCTGCCCATTTTACTCCTTAGCCCTCCTTAATTCCACTGAATTTGTTTAAGGTATGTTGGCGACGGTTTAAAGTGAAAATTAAAGTCATTTTTACTTAAACCAACGGTTTGAATTAAACTAGCAATATTACCGGCGCCTAAGTAATTTAAATAGCCAACTTGGACAGGGTTAAAACCCATAATTTCGGTGGTTAAAACATCGGCGGCTAAGCAATTAGTTGAAGCCACTGCAAAGTGAGTTTCAAGCATTTCGCCATTTACTGGACCATCGCCTTGCATACTTGTCCAACCGTCAATCACCGAAAGATGAGGAAATGTATATTTATTTATGGTAGCAATAGTTCGGTTAATGGCTTTAATGCCTTGATGAATTTTCATCTTGTCTTCTTTAAGAATTGAACCAACAGCCATATTTTTAATTGATAAGGTGACAATGACACTTTCGTGCGTTTTAGGTGGACCAACTGAAATTCGTAGCGATGCCTCCGCCACAGTGTTGGAAATTTTAATTTGCATTGGTTTAAGGTCTTTGTCGAAAGCTTCAACACAGATACAATCAGAAAAATTTAAATCTAAAAATTCTAGATTCGGAAAGACATTTTTTAGCCCCAAATATTTAAAATTGCTAAAGGCTTCCATGGTATTACCCATGCCAGAACCTTCAGCCAAGATAACTCTTCCTTGCCAAATTGGTTGAATAAAATCTAAAACGGCAGTTAAGGCATCAACATGGGTGACAGCTACATCTTTTTTAGTATCAATACAATTTGGTTTCAGAACAATATAGTCTTTTTTTGGATCAAGGGCGTAAATTTTCGGAGTAATATCGGCAAAAATATAGTCTAAAGCGCGAAAAACTGTTTGATAACGATCTTTTTCTCTTGAAATGCCAACCTTAATTTGTTTATTTTTCATATTTAAAAATAACCTCCTTTTAAATATATGGCAAATTGAGAAAAATTGCCAATTATATAAAAAATCGCGGGGATTAGACCGCGATTAGGAGGAGGGGTTCCGAATGGAACCCCAGTCTGATTAAAAAGGTATGCAAGTTACCACAATAGCTATCGTGGATAATTGCCAGATACCAGCTTTACTGCATGGTTCTGGAATCCGTAACGGTGGAGTAGAATTTGAAAGCCACTGATAGCATCGGGACTGAAATTGGTTCGGCCATGCATTGCTCTTGCGTAGACACTATCCAATAAGCCCCTACGGGCACGGGGATTGTTCATCCCTTCTATGTTTTGTGTAAGTTCGCAAAGCTCCGTAGTGCCTATCAATCGTGCATATGTCTTATTAATTTTTTCGATTTGGCCATCAGCACTGATTCTAATCGGATACTGGAAGAACGGATCTGTTGGCGGGTTCTCTAATGCCCAAAATGATCCAGGCTTGCCATACTTGCGTGCTACGAAGTATGCATTACTTTCCTCACCAAATCCTATCTGGGAACAATAGGGACCAGTAATTGACAATTTTCCAGTGCCTTGATCAGGAAGTTCCATCTGCACGTGGTATAGGAAACGTTCCATGTCTTCGCCACAAATTTCCTTGTAAAGCTGAGTGATTCTTGTACCGTAAAGATGCTTAGAATCGAATAGCAGAACAAGAAAGAATTCACCATTATCCATCAACTTCTGAAGTAAGTCCATAGCTACTCGGTCGCCCTCACTGATCTTGTAGATCATTTCGGAGACAGAGTCATATGCTTTGACACGCTCACCTTCTCGAGCAAGTTTTGTGAAATCCTGAGGTTCATGCTTATCTTGCATCTTAGCATCGAGGACTAGTTTCAGAACATCAGCGACATCGGCAAGACCAAGATTCATTACAACTCCATCATGATTTTGTTCAATCGTAGTCTCGCCAGGAAGATGTTCAAGTAAGTTGTCGGCTGCACGATGCTTTCCGTCTTCATGTGCTACTTGTACCGAAATCGGATTTACATCACCACTTAACCGCAATGCCCTAATGGCTTCCTCAGCCGATCCATGACCATTATCGCGGTCGTAGCCCCATGGGCTAAAATCATCACCCGAAAGATCAACTTTCATAACGCGGCCCATTAGATAATCAAAGTTGCACGTGCATTTAAGTAAGTCTTTTGCTTCTTCCTTGGTCATTGGCTTGGGGTCGTACTGCATAAATCCCATGCCTTGAGGGTGAGAAGCATTGTAAAGTGCTGCCAATACTTCGGCTTTGTCCAATCCTTGAAGCGAAATCTTTTCAGCTATCACTTGTGAATCCTCCTTTGTCCGATTTGGACACCTTATCCTACCATGTAATTAATATTTTGTCAAGACTCAGTTACCTCGGCAGATTCTAGACCCAATGCAACACTTCAGGTAAGATATCCAGTTAGATAGAAAGGTGTTGTAAATGTCAAATTTGACTTTTTACGATCGTCAAAGAATCGAATTTTGGCTTGGAATAAAACAAGTCAGTATGAGAGATATTGCTGGCTTTATCAATCGTGATGTTTCGGTTGTATCGCGCGAATTAAAACGCCACAAACCACAACTAAGTCATTACAATGCGGAATTAGCGCAAAGAGCGGCTGATCGAAAATCAAAGTTCACGAACAAGAAAAAATTAGAAAAAAGTGAGAAAATAAAGTCTTATATTGAAGATCAATTAAAAGAAGATTGGAGTCCAGACCAAATCGCCGGTCGACTCAAAAAACATCCGCCACCAGAGCTTAAAAAAGCTTGCGTTAAGATGGTTTGTGCCGAAACTATCTATCAGCATATTTACAGCCAGGAAGAGGGCGAGCCACGTTTATACAAGCATCTTCGAACCCACCGAAAGAAAAGAATGCAGTGGGGTAAAAGGAAGCCAAGAGGCATTACTATACCTGATAGAACCCCAATTAGCGAACGACCAAAATTAATTAACCAGAAAGAAAGATGCGGTGACTTAGAGGCAGATTTACTTTGTGGCAAACGTCAAAAAGAAGCTGTTTCCGTCCATTATGAAAGGAAAACTATGCATGTCAATTTAGAAAAAGTTAGCTCTATGGAAGCCCCAATAAATTTAGAAGCTTTAAAAGAAACAATTGAAAGTTTCCCGCCAGAATTTGTTAAATCCATCACTTTCGATAATGGTGGCGAGAACGCTGAACACGTTAAATTAAAAACCGCTTATGACATTGAAACCTACTTTTGCGAGCCGGGCAAAGCTTGGCAAAAAGGTGGTGTTGAGAACATGAATAAACTTCTACGCCAATATATTCCCAAAGGTACTGACATTAAAAATATCAATCAAGATTACTTAGATTTCATCAAAAAAAGACTTAACAATCGACCCAGAAAAACCCACAATTATTTGACACCGAGCGAGGTTTTAAGCGATGCTATAAATATTAAATAATAATTAAAGTGTTGCACTAAATTCTAGAATTTAGATTAAAAAATCGCGGGGGTTAGACCGCGATTAGGAGATGAGAAATGATTATTCAAGCGGGACAAGAAGCTTGCCAGAGTAGGTGTGGTAGAAGATGATATTGCCACGATCTTCAACGGTTTCTTTGCCAGAAAAATTCATGAAATTATTATATTTAGCATTAACTTTATTATAATAATTCATTTCGTTCCATCCTGTTTTAGAAAATGGATATGTTTCTTGGCCTCGACCACCACAGAAAATATGCTGATTATAGGCATCAAGAAGAGCTTCTTTAACCACTTCAATCGCTTTCTTGTCGGAAGAAAGCTCCTCACCAACATACTGCATTAGCCAAAGAGGAATTTTTTTTCCGTGTAGTGGAAAGTGGCGTCTATCTTCTGGTAAAAGAGAAATAATAGTCATTCCCCCGCTTTGTGGACCATTGGAAACATAAGAATCGCTATAGATCAGCTTATCGGTTCGGAGTGTAAATACCTTGCCTCCAGTTTCATCTAAAGAAGGGTTATATCTTCCTCCACTAGCGTACCCGGCAATGCCACCTTGGAAAAAGCAGTCCATTACCTCTTCTAAGGTAACATTTTTTAAAATTTCTTCAGGTACTATCTTTGTCATTTTCTTCACAACCTTTCCTACAGACAAGATGATAAGGTTATTTTACTAGATAGCTTGTTAAATGTCAATTGTTATTCCATTCTTATTTCTTTAAATTCCACTTTCTTCTGCCAAGTGAGTTCGGCGATTCGTTTTTGTTTTTCGGAGAGTTGCGAATTGGCGGTTTTAAATTCAATAAAAATAATCTTGTCTTCTTCAAACTGAACGCCATCTATGGGCGAGCCGAGAAATCGGAAATTCTCCGGTAAATAGGGATAATTTTTTAAAAATGGCATAAATTGTTCAGTCATTTTGCCGTAACGGGAAGAAAGTGAGGATTTGTGAAAAGCTATTTCTTGAAACCGTCTTGTGGCTCGTCGCCAGAGAAAAAATAAGGCTAAAATTAGAACGGATAAGATAAGAATAACCTGATACTCAATAGTCAAAATACCTCCTAAAAGTCCTTTAAAGTATAAGCATAAAAGCTTAATACTAGATCGTATAATTTATCTAAATTTTCTAATAACACCTTTAACCCTTCCTTGAATCTCCACTTTTTTAACCCTGATTGGTTGATAGTTAGAATTTGCTGGTTGCAATCTAATATGGTCTTTTTCTTTGTAAAATCTTTTTAAAGTCGCGTTTTCATTATCTAAAAGAGCGACCACAATTTCACCGTTATTAGGGTTGGATGTTTGTTCAATAATAATGTAGTCGCCGTCCAAAATACCGTCTTCAATCATAGAATCGCCCCTGACTTTAAGAGCAAAGACATTTTTACCAATCATATCGCGAGGAATATCAATAGTTTCACTAGTGCGAATGGCTTCAATCGGCGCGCCGGCGGCAATGGTGCCAGCTAAATTGACTTCAAAATTTCGTTCATCCCAGCGAGGAGTCAATTGCAGAGAGCGAGCTTCGTTAAAATCTTTAGTTAAATATTCTTTTTCCTTCAGGTTATCAACATGATCAGCAACGGTGGCAACTGAAGAAAGATTAAAAAAGTCACCAATCTCACGATAGGAGGGGGCGTAATCGTGAGACTGGATATACTCTTGGATAAAATCTAAAACCTCTTTTTGTCTTTTAGTTAATGGTTGCATTTAATCTCCGTTTTTATTTCGTCTTTTGTTCGTCTATATTAACCTTATACGAACATAATACGAAAGTCAAGAGTTCAAAACTGTGGATAACTATTATTTTAAGAGTAATAATAGATTTTTACCCTAATCGTTTTTGCAAGAAATCAATCAGTTTTTCTTGGGGAACAGTTTCTTGAGTGCTATTTTCCATATCTTTATAAATAACGGTTTTGTCAATAAACTCCCGTTGACCTAAAATTAAACAAATGCGGGCGCCCATTTTACTAGCCGAGCGAAGTTGAGCTTTAAGAGATTCTTTACCTAAGATATTAGTAATACTAAAATTAGCCTCTGACAGTTTGGCAATCAGTGAAAGTGCGGATTTTTTGGCTTTATCACCCATATGAATAAGACAAATATCAGTCAATTTTTGTTCCGGAATTACAATACCCTTATTTTTAATAATGTTAATAACTCTTTCAGCGCCGCCGGCCCAACCAATCGCCGGTGTTTGATTGCCACCTAAAAGTTCAATTAAATCATCGTAACGACCACCGCCTAAAATGGCTAAATTTCCTTCTTGAGGATCTTCTAAAAAGACCTCAAAAACAGTTCGGGTATAATAATCAAGCCCGCGTACCAACCGTGGATTAAGATTGTAAGGAATTTCTAAAGCATCAAGATTTTCCAGAACTTCTTTAAAATGCTTTTTACAAGCCTCGCAAAGAAGATCAATTATTTGAGGAGCGCTATCAATAATTTTTTGACATTTCGGCTCTTTGCAATCAAAAATACGCATAGGATTTTCTACAAACCGACGATTGCAGTCATTACAAAGATCTTCCAAAAACCCTTGGAAATATTCCACAATTTTCTTCTTCATTTTTACTCGACAAGTTGAACAACCAATACTGTTAATTTCAACCTTAACTGCTTTCTCTAAACCTAATTTTCGTAGGGTTTGAAAAGCCAAAAGTATTGCCGAAGCATCGGTTAAAGGATCACTGTCGCCAATAATTTCAATCCCAAACTGATTATGAATTCTGTAACGACCGGCTTGAGGCCGTTCATAACGGAAAGCTTGACCAAAATACCAAAGTTTAATCGGTTGAGGTAAATTAATCATTCCATTTTGAATATAAGCTCTAGCAATGCCAGCAGTGTATTCCGGTCGCAAAACCATGGTTTTGGTTTCATCTTCAGATAAAGTTTCCGGGGTAGGACTGGCTAGGTGACGGACTTCAAACATTTCTTTGTCAATAATATCAGTGCCTTTACCAATAGCTCGAGTGTAAGTTTCAGCGTATTCAAAAATAGGCGTTTCAATTCTTTGGGCTCCAAAAACATCCATACTTTTTTGAACATTTTCTATTAAAAAGCGCCAGTATTTTTGCTCTTCGGGCAAGACATCTTTTGTTCCCCGAGGGTTTTGAATTATTTTTTTCATCCTAATCCTTAATTAACCATATTATAATTTGGAGTATTAAATTTCCGCGACAATAGTCATATTGACTATAAGATAATTTTAATAGATTTGCAAGACCTAGAACCGAGATTTGTGAGTTTTAAAAAAATGACGAATACGATTTCGTGCTAAAGAAGTTTTGACAATTTCCAACCAATCTTGTTTGGGACCAGTTTCTTTTTTAGATTTAATAATATCCACAATATCTCCGTTTTGCAGAATGGTTGAAATTTTTACCATTTTACCATTAACTTTAGCGCCGGTGGTAAAATTACCTAAATCGGTATGAATCGCATAAGCAAAATCAATCACTGTGGCGCCGACTGGTAAATCTTTAACATCGCCGGTGGGCGTGTAGACAAAAATTCTATCCGAGAAAAAATCAAGATTTAAACCTTCAATTACTTCTTTATTGTCGGCTAAATTTTTCTGCCAGCGCGCCAATTCATGGACCCATTTTAATTCAGAACTTGGAACGCGATTAATTTTTCTTCTTAAATAATCTAAAGTGCTTTTTTTACCTGCATAATGCCAATGGGCGGCAATACCATTTTCGGCGTGATCATGCATTTTACGAGACCTAATTTGAATTTCAATAATTTCTCCACCTTGAGCAAAAACAGTCGTGTGAATTGATTGATAGCCATTCGGTTTTGGCATAGCAATGTAATCTTTAATTCTACCCACCAACGGTCGCCATGTTTCATGAATAATACCTAAAACTTTGTAACACTCTTCAACATTAGAAACAATTACTCTTAAAGCAACTAAATCGTAAATGCGAGACAAATTATCATCGTAACGTTTAAGCTTTAGCCATAATGAATAAAAATGTTTTTTCCGACCGGAAATTTCGGCTCTAATCCCCTCTTTACCAAGTTTCTTAAGAAGAATTTTCCTAATTTTTTCAATATATTTTTCTTTCCGATCTAATTTATCAGCCAGCCGAGCTTTTAGTTTTTCGCATTCTTCCGGTTCAATGAAGCAAAAAGCAAGATCTTCAAGTTGGCCTTTAAGTTCGCCCATTCCTAACCGATCGGCTAAAGGAGCATAAATTTCCAGAGTTTCTTTAGAAATGCGGAGTCTTTTTTCTTCTGGCACACCCTGAAGAGTTTTCATGTTATGTAAGCGATCAGCCAGTTTAATAATCACAATCCTAATATCTTTAGCCATTGCCATAAACATTTT
>CAYZMA010000029.1:0-13705 GCA_964479405.1 uncultured Candidatus Saccharibacteria bacterium | reverse complement strand
TTTTGTCTAGGTTTATCTCTGGTAAAAACTACCACTGTATTTATTGTAGAGCCTGACTTTAAGGCTGTTGACAGACATATTAGACTATACTAACCTTAAATTAGGGGTTGTACCTCAAATATTCAAAGGAGGATGGAAAAATTGAAACATTGGATTCAGTTGATTACAGTATTTTCAGTAATGGTAATGATATGTGGTTGCGGTGGTGGAGGCGAAGGAAGTCATTCAACCACCAACCCTTCGGGGACAGGCGCAGTTGAGGGATATATCTATGTTCCTCAATCAACATTGGCATCAGCGTCAACACGATCAATTTCACCAATGCTAGCGATTAGCAATACTCCGCCTCTAGGTTACATAGCCTTAGTAGGAGCAGACATTACGGTGAAAATCAATGGTCAAAGTTTAAAGACTAAAACAGACTCGACCGGGCACTTCAAGGTTAGCAACTTGCCAGCCGGCACTGCTAAAGTGACAATTACCCCACCGCTTATCGGCAATACTGGTCTAGGTGAGTTCTTGACTTTCACCACCACGATGGAAATTAAAAACAAGACAATCGCCTACATCGGCAATTCCGGCAGTATTAGCCTTGTTAGCCACAGCGCTGATTACTTAAACGTGATTATCAATCAAATTGACAGCACTCGCTCGCCGATCCTCAATATTTACGTTTCCGTGATTGACCCCGTCAGAAATACACCAATTATCGGCCTTTCGCGACAAAACTTCGAGGTCAAAGTAACCGACTCTAATGCAGTTGTAACTAATGTCCAACAAGTAGAAAGTTTCAGCGCACCAACATCGGTTTGTCTAGTCCTGGATCGCTCGGGCAGTATGGACGGCCAACCATTAATCGATCTTCGGTCCGCTGCCAAACAATTTATTAGTTACATCGGACCAAACGATCGAGCCGAAATTGTCTCTTTCTCCGATAGCCCAACGGTCAATTGTTCTTTCACTAATGACAAGAATCAGTTAGATTCGGCGATTGATCAGTTAGTAAGCAATGGTGCCACCGCTCTTTACGACGCCACCGGTCAAGGAATTAATGATATAATTCATGAACCAAACAACAGAAAAGCGATTGTGGTGATGACTGACGGCGGCGAAAACAATAGTAGTAATTTCGATCTGGATCGAGTGATCAACGAGGCTAAAAGTTCCGGCATACCGATTTATACCATTGGGCTGGCCGGGTGGGATTTCACCAATAGCAATACTACGCTGGCGGCAAAAAAATCACTTGAACATCCGACCATCAATTTGATTAAAACCAAATCAGCCAGCGCCGGCGCGGAACAAGATTTACAAAGATTGGCACAAGAAACCGGCGGCGAATATTTCTACGCCCCGGATTCAAGCGACTTGATGGGAATTTACACTAAAATCAGCCAACGGCAACAACAAATGTATGTTCTGACTATTACTGACCCTATTCCGCAAAACAATGAAAAAACGCTCAAGGTTACTGTCAACGCCTGCGGACTCACTGGCGCCGGCGCGGGCAACTATCGATTTCATCGATTTGATTATTCGGTTAACTCGTCTCTCTATATTCCTGGCTCTTACGCCGGACGTTCATTCTACTACGATGGTGTTCATCTAGGCGAAGATATTAAATTGGATGAGAGTACACCAGTTAAAGCTATTGGTGATGGTAAAATTGTTTTTTACAAATCCGCCAGTGGTTACGGAGAACTTTGTTGTGTGATTGAACACGATTTGGGAAAACAAGTTACTCTTGATTTAAATGTCGGCGATACTAAACAGCGCACTGTTGACCACATATGTTCAATCTATGGACATATCAGAAAAAATCAAAATCGTGACGGACTAGAGTTACCGCTAAAAGTAGGCAACATAGTTAGTAAAGGCCAAATTATCGGCTATGTCAATGATGGTGACCATAATGGCGACGGCGGAGTGCATCTGCATATGGGTATACGACTCACTCCTTATGATGGATATTTCTATGGCTATAGTCACCCAGAACAATATCCTCAATCTGACGTCAAATACTTCGCTGCTTTTTCAGAGGTTATCTACCAACTTCAATAACAAACTCAATATTATCATACGCCCTAAGAATTTGTCTTGGGGCTTTTTTATATTCTACACATCCGCAATTATGTAAATTAATTTTTAAGCTACATACGATTCTGTCTAATTATAGATGAAAAATGTTTAAAAATCAACTATACTAAAGTTATGGAAGATAAATCTATCCCGGCTTGGTCGGAAGTCAAAGGAAAAGCCAATCGCTACGAAAAGATTATTGAAATTTCAACTTGGGTAATTATTGTTGCCATTATTTTTGGGGTCCAAATTATCCCTAATAGAAATATTGATGATACCAAGGCATATTTACTCATTGGCATTATTATTGCTTTTGCTTTGCTGTACTATTTAATAATCTATAAATATTTTTCTCGCTCAAAACGACTTTACATTAAAGATATTGCCGATATCGTTTTAATCGGCAGTTTAATTTTAATTTTAAAAGATTGGGGACAATATTTTTACGCCCTCTTTTTCCTGCCCATTGCCGCCGCCGCTTTATCACTTCAATTTATTAATGCTCTTTTAATCGCTGCCATTGCTTCTTTATTTGTGGTTTTTGAAATCTTTTTGGGCGCGCAAGGCCTTTATCCTCAAGGTAATCAAATTTATGAAGGTGTTTGGCAAATTGGTTTAATTCTTGTCATCACCATTTTCTGCCGACTTTTGGCAATGCAAATTCGCCAAGAAAAAAGCGCCAAAGAAGAGTCTATTGCCTATCAAAAAGTTTTGGAAGAAGAATATCATCGTCAAAAAGAATTTTTATCAATGACTTCTCACCAACTTTTTACCCCTTTGTCAATGATCCGCGGTTTTACTTCAATGCTCCACGACGGCACTCTAGGCGAAATGACTCCTAAACAAGAGGACGCAGTTGATGAAATTTATGTTAGCTCCAAAAGAATGGTTAATTTAGTAACCGAACTTCTTTCCATCTCCAAAATTCAGTCTGGTAAATTGGAGCTAAAAAAAGAAGAAGTAAAAATTGAAGATTTAGTTCAAGAATCAGTTAATCAATTTAACAATGCTTTGCCAAAAAAGAATGTTACTTTAACTTTTAAAAAACCAGAGAGTCTTCAACCAATCCAAGTTGACAAAGAAAAAATCCGCCAAGTTCTTTATATTTTGCTAGACAACGCGGTTAAATATACAACTTTTGGCAAAGTTACCGTCAATTGCCGTCAAGAAAAAAATGAGACAATTGTTTCAATTAAAGATGAAGGCGCCGGTATTAAAGCCGAAGATTTTGATAAAATTTTTCAACCCTTTTTCCGGAGCAAAAATATCTTGGAACTGGACAATAAAGGCACTGGTTTAGGTCTTTATATTGGGCGACTTTTGATTGAAACCCATCACGGTAAAATTTGGGCCGAGTCCCCCGGTAATGACCGTGGCGCCACTTTTACTTTTAGCCTGCCAATGGTAAGATAATAAAAAATGGAGATTTTATTTCATGAAAGTATTAATCATTGATGACGAAAAAGGGATTCTTAAAATGTACAGTGAGTATTTTAAAATTTCTGGACTTGAAGTTGTTCAAGCCAATGACGGCGAAACCGGCATGAAACTTGCTAAAGAGCAAAAACCAGATGTTATTTTACTAGATATTATTATGCCTCGCTACAACGGACTTGATGTTTTAAAAGACATAAAAAAAGATCCGGATATTAACAAAATTCCGGTCTTTTTACTCACCAATTTGCCCCAAGAAAGTTCGGGCAGTAAAGCCAAAGAACTCGGCGCTTACGGCTATTTAGTCAAAGCCGAATACGAGCCAAAAATGGTGGTAGATAAAATTAAAGAAGCGACAAAAAAATAGTTCAACGAGATTTTTGCATTATCAAATACTTCCAAGCACTCAAAGCCGCTTTGGCGCCATCGCCGGAAGCAATGACAATTTGTTTAAATGGCGTATTGGTAACATCGCCGGCCGAAAATATGCCAGAAACTGAAGTGGCGCCATTTTGATCAACTTCAATTTCTTTGAGTTCGGAAATTTTAAGAAGATCTTTGACAAAATCGGTTGAAGGTGTCCAACCAATTTCTACAAAAATACCATCACAAGCTAAATCAACAATTTCGCCGGAACCTTGATCTTTGTATTTAAGCCCTTTAATAAAACCATCGCCGTAGACTTCCGTTGTTTGGGCATTATAAATTATTTTGCCCTTTTCTGATTTTTCAAAACGTTCTTTTAAAACCGCATCGCATTGAAGTTCGCTTGTAACAGCTAAAACAAAAACTTTCTGGGCATATTTTTCAATTTCGGTAGCCGCATCCATGGCGGAATTACCTCCGCCAATTACCACCACGGTTTTATCTTTAAAAAGAGGACCGTCGCAAGTAGCGCAATAGCTGACACCTTTGCCGACAAATTCGTCTTCGCCCGGAACATTGAGTTTCCGATGAGTTTTGCCCGAGCAAATAACAACTGACCGTGTCTGGTAAGTTTGATCTTTAGTTAAAACTTTAAAGCCATTTTCATTTTTTTCAACTGATTTTACTTCTTCATTTTTATTTTCAACTTCCAAAGCCTGAATTTGTTCTAAAGTTTTGGCAATTAATTCTGCGCCGGAAATTTTAATAAAACCAGGATAATTTTCAATTCCCGCCGCTTTAGCCGTTTGCCCGCCAAATTCAGAGCTTAAAAGCAAAATATTCATTTTTTTCCGAGCCAAGTAAATTGCGGCCGTTAGTCCTGCCGGCCCGCCGCCAATAATAATTGAATCGTACATGATACCTCCCAATTTCTAATTATTCTAATTAACCTAATTGACCTAATCAACTTCTAATTATTTCAATGTCTAATTTTTTAGTCATTTTGGTATTAGATATTGGGATTTATTTAGAAATTAGAATAATTAGGTTAATTGGTCATTTTCTAGCTCTGTTCCAGCCACGAAATGGCATGAGAAGGACAGCTATCAATTGCTTCTTGACAATTACATTTAGCGCAACCCGACGGATTCTGAACATAAGATTTACCGTCGTCGGCTAAAGCAAAAACATCCGGACAGGTTGTCACACAAAGACCGCAACCAATACAAAGATCAGGATCAACGCGCGGAATCTTTCCGCCAGCTGGTGGATTAGTTTGATTTTGATCGGACATAATACCTCCGTTTTTCATTTTTATTCTATCACTTCGTCAACCATAAAACCAGAATTAAACCCATTACAAGGGTGATTAAACCAATAATTAACCTGAAAACCGGGCTATTTTTTTCATTTAAATTAATTATTTTTTCAGCGACCAATCTGTTGGTTGTGGCGGCAAAAATCAGAATTAAAGGCAAAACAAACATTAAATTATAGATCAGAAGATAAAAAATACCTTTCAAATAGGTTTCTTTGACCGAAAGTAAAGCTAAAGTTGCCAAATATATGCCACCGGTGCAAGGAAAACCAAAAATAGCAACTAAAAATCCCATCAAGAGTGTGGCCGGAATGGTCACTTTTTGAGCGTACTTAGCAATAATTTGCCGACCGGAAAGTGAAATGGAAAGGCGCCAAGGTAATTTGGGAAAGAAAAAGTCTTTCACACTCCAAAGTCCCCAAGTAACTAAAATCCAACCAATAATTTGAGTGAAAATTTGGGGAATGCTAAAAAGATGAATCGCCCGCAGAAGACCAACACCAATCACAAGATATGTAATATAAACAGAAAAAATATAGGTTAAGCCTAAAATAACAATCGTTCTTCTATCCTTTTTTAGGGTCAGCATTAAAGCAATGAAAATTAAAAGAATCGCAATCGCGCAAGGATTGAAACTGTCTAACAAACCGGCTGATACAACTAAATAAAAAAGAGAGTGGTTCATCTCTTATTTAATATACCAAATCATTAAAATTATTACTAATTTTGGTAGCGGTTAGTAGTTGATGTACATAGCTAAAGGCGCACATTTCTCGGAGAGTTTAAAATAGAAATTCCCGTTTTACTGGTTGGAAGATGAAAAAATCATCCATACTTTTTTAAATAAATATAATTATGATACTTTTTTAAATCTCTCTTCTTGAACAAACATTCCTTGATCATCATTTCCTAAGTAAGGGAAGGTATCGGTTTCATTGAAACACAGTGTATAAACTACTTCTAGTAATCCACCAGCTAAATGTGCCGCATCTTTATTAAAATCTCTTTGTTTGATTTGATATGTGATTTCTTTTATTTTTATTTGATCGGATATGGTTTTAAAATAGGAACCTAGATGATATGGCCTAAATAAACCCATTTTCATATCATCCGGTATCCAAAAACCACTACGTATTTCATAGTCAGCGTTAATTTTTAGTTTATTAACAGCATCTTTTAGAAACCTCATAAAATTATCTACATATTCAACTAAAGCAAAGTTGTTTATAAGTTCCCCGCCAAATTCTGTAATTTCGCTCGAATAATAATCTTCAACTCCCCAATCAAGAAAACGCTGGATAGATCCTGCAGTAAATATCTGTCCATGATCGGTAATAATGTTTATTTTTCGATTCCCGTTCATATTTTCCCAACGATTTGGGGCTGGATAAGGTCTTTCGGAACTTGCAACGGAGAGCCCCCATCCCATTGGTCTAATATCTGGAGGATTAGAAATTAATTCATAAGCCTTTGACAGGTTTTTACTTAAAATATTTTCTAGTTCAATTATAGTTTTAGGGTCTGCCTGGATGTAAAAAAAACCTTTCTCGGTATTTAGTTTCGATTTTGCGTATTCAACCAATGATTGCTGATTCACTCTGAATACATCAGCGGGGGAAGAATATAATTTATCTATTCTTTCATTAATTCTATCGATCTTCTTTTCAATTCTTACTATACCGGGAATTACTGGCGGAGATGTATCTCTTTTTAATTTTTCAATAAATGCTTGCCGTATTAACGTAACACCATATTTACTTGCAGTTCTTGCACCTGGTCTTGTTGGGCAATGCCAGTATTCCATCGATCCATTAGTGTAATGAACAAAAAGAGGTTCTTCTTGTGAATCTTTTATCAATATTTCCATTAAAATCCCTTGATCGTAGTCGTAATAGTTAAAAGAAACAAAATTATCCGGCAATTGTGGTTCAATCCGATTGTGAATATTGCTTCTCCACGAATCTTCATTAACTAAGTTTTTGTCAAATGGATTTATGCTTGACGCAAATGCCTGACCATTTTGTTTGCTTTCATTGATACCGATGTAAATTACGCCTCCCCCAGAATTGGCTATTGCAGCAACATCCTTCGGCAATTCATGCTCAATTTTTTCTTTTAAGTATGGTGATAATTTAAATTCAATTTGGTGCGTTTCTAACACACCAACAACTTCAGCGAATTTCTTTTCTCTAAATATCTTTTGGATTTCTGGCACATTAATTGTTCGAGGTGTAATATTTTCCATTTCAATTTTAAATTTACCAGCTAATCAGTTAAAAAGCAATTTATTACCACCAATGTATTGATTTTTTACTTATCATATGGTATATTATGGGCAGTTTGGGGGATCGTTCCTGAACAACTCAACACAATGGAGGAAAAGAGGATGAAAACGCTGGTGTTCGTTATCTTTATTGTAGTGCTGTTCGCCAACTATACATTTGCTCAAAATCTTGTCTATAATGGCAGTTTTGAGCAAGGAACTTCTGGATGGACATATGTTTCCTACAAAGGAATTTGGGCAGTAGGAGAATCAACCCCCGATTATTTCGGACCACCTATTGCATCAAGTGGAACGGAAGGGTACTGGAACCCAGGAAGTAATCCAAACGGAAACAATGTACTTCACATTTCGCAAAACAATTACTGGACCAAAGAGCATTGGGCGTATCAAGAAGTAGCCACTCAAACAGGGGTAACCTATATTTTCCGAGCGATGTTTTCCGGAGGTGCCGGACCTGCCACGTTAGGTTATAACCAAGAAGAAGACCTTATGGCTTATTGGGATTTAGGTATTTATCGCGGTCCTTACGAAAACACGATTGAAGCAAGGCAAGGTTCTTCTCGTGTGGATTACCGCTATATGGTTACTTCTAATCCTGGCTCTATCAATGGCTCCTTTGGATGGATAGTTGCTACTGCTAACTTTACCGCTGTAAGTGAGACCTCAACGATATATCTTGGATGGGATGCTCAAGCACACACCTCTCCATCCAAGTTGCGAAAAATCCCTTTTGGGGCGTATTTCGACTCAGTTGAACTTGTACCAGTTCCCGAACCGTCCAGTCTTCTCGCCCTCTGTGGCGGAGTTACGGGAATTCTTGCCCTCCGCCGCCGGCACAAGTAGTGAACGAACTCATTTCGAACTTACTAAAAACACCCCCGTGCAACCGGGGGTTTTGTTTTTAACAAATAATATTTTAAAAAAGAATGTTTTTCTAACTCTTTGTGTTTTCGTCTTCAAACAATTTATCTATCAATTCAAAGTCTTTTATAAAAGGTTCTGTGATTGCCAACACATCTTCCGTATTACTGTTTTTGGAATTCTCAACTTTTTGTAATTTGTTCCTGACATTTTCACATGTTTTAAATAGTTTATTGGTCAGTGTTAATTTGGTTATCAATGTATTAGTATTGTTTATTTTAATTTTATTTTTTTTAGGTTGCACCTCAAGCTCTAATAAATATTTTCTCAAGGAATTTAATGATGTTCCACTTGTACTCGTCTTATCTCTTAACCTTATGTATGTTTTCTCAAAATTCTCAATTAATGATTTAATTACTTCTTTTTCATATTTAATAAAATTTTTTTTGTGAGAATTTGCTATTATTTTCCACGCAATTACGACTAGAATTTGAACTAATAATACTATAATTAAAGTAAGGTATGTAGTAATGTGTAGCAAATCGTTTAAAAAACTTATGCTAACAAAGCTTAACCCACTATTAATAACACTAATAAATAGAATCATGATATTAAAAAAATTAATATCTTGATAGTACCAACAAGTTAAGGGTGTTTTTTTTGTTATGTCACGCCAGATAAAAAGTTTGCGATATTCAAGATCGGCGAGGGAAAAAAATATCAACCACCCAAAGATAAATGAGATTACAAAAGGGATTGTAATCAGCTTTATTTTATCGTAAATGTATAATGTAACTACAGCCGAACTAAGGGCGAGTTGGACAAGAAAATAATATTCAATAATCTTTAATGCTAAATTATCCAAATGAATGCTGTATTGTTCAGTGAAACCACTTGGTGATTTTTCCATTTTCATTTCTCAATAATTGTTATTTAACTTTTCGAAATTATCAGGGATTGGCTGAAAAATCACATTATAAAACTCGACAAGCTGAGCTGCTCTTTCTTTGGCTTTATCAAAAGAAATTTTTTCACCAAACTCCTCAAAGTACATTTTTTGAAATTTCTTAATTTTTTTATCGGTCAACATAATCTTACAAATTGTTAGTAAATCGGCGACCGTCGACTAAGTATAAATTAGTATTCTCCGGTAATTTTATTCTTCTGTCATTAATCTTTTCCGGCGCTCATCGAGAGTTTCGCCCTCATATGACCAATAATCTGTTCCGGAAATACCATAATCATAACCCAGTATCATTTGAGCAGATTTCGATAAACTAATTTTCTTGCCATTATATTCGATAAAATGATTATCGATTACTTTGGCTTTAATTTTTTCATCACGGCTAAAAAATAATTCCGCTCCGATTGGAATATTCGCCATATTAAAATTAAATTTTTCCCTTATTTTTCTTGTGTTGATAAGAGCTTGTCTGTCTTCTTGATTTTCTACAAGATCTTTCTTTGGAGTAACATCTTCAATCGCCGCTAATTTCAAGGCGGAAACTACCCGTTCTGGCGCTATTTGAAAAAACTCTCTTTTTGGATTTATACGATTATTATCAAAAGCGTCGTGTAATTGGTGTTCAACAAATTGAGCATTTTTTACTGTGCACGCGTAAAAACATGTAAATGGTAATGGTATGTTAGTTGAAGCACTAAGATCTTTAATTCTTTGCTCAAGATTATTTGAAGTTCGCCCAATTTTTACATATCCCGACATTGCTTCATTCGTTAAGACGTAAATTATTTCATTCATTTCACTGACTCCTCAATAATTTTTATTTCTTTTGAAGTTAAATCGTAAAGTTTATAGACCATTTGATTGATTTGATTGTCTATTCGTTCAATCTCGGTTTTTAATTGATTCCAACGATTTGTATCGGAATTTTCAACATAGAACTCTTGAATTTTATTTACCATGTTTTTAGATAATTGTGATATTTCGTTCAATTCCGTTTGCGAAGGGTCTTTTATAGGTAGTTTTTCGATAAATCTTTTCGCGAATGAATAATATTTTCCTTTGAACATTGTGCTTATCGATTTAAGATAATAATCTAACGTTTTTGAATTAAGCAATGCTAAAACGTAATAATAATGCTCGTCGTCATTGCCAAATTTTTTACTTAACACAATTCCATAAACTCCAGCATTTCCACCCCCCACAAAATAATACTTTCCTTCCTGATCAAAAGCGAAATTACTTTTTTTTGCTAAAACTTGAGTCAAAATCTTTTTTTGTTCAAAAAGGGAAAGGTTTTTTGGATAGATATAAGCATACCATTTCTCGGTGTTCATTTTGTTATTTTCTCGTGCCGAAAGTTCCTTTTTATGATCTTTTAGATAATTAAAAACTGATGGAAATTGTTTAATTTCTTCCTCTTTCAGGAGATTAGCAAGACCATTTTCTATTTTATACGGGAAAAAGACACTATAACTGTTTTTAGAAATATGGAATCTGCTTACTTCTTTTCCTTTTAGTATATTTTTAAATAATAATTTTTCAAATTTGGCATCTTGGTTTTTAAGTATGTATAGTTTGTCGGCACTTGTAGTTATGCCTTGAAATATGTGGTCGGAAATGTCGCCAAGAGATTTAACTGAACCTTTTTCCATTTTTTCTCTAATCTGCATTATTTCTGAACTATTAAAATCTAATTCACCTCTTATGAATTGATTTTGATTTATTAATTGTTGTTTCGAATTTTCTATTTCTTCTTCTAAAGAAATGATTTTGCGATAAACTACATTGTCTTTTTCTATCGCTATAGAATTTTCAATGATTAGAATGCATGAGTAAGTAGTAGCGTCAGAAAAAACTGCTAAATCGCCAAAATCCACTAATTCTAACATCTTATATTTATTACTAATGAAGTTTATTAAATGTTTACCATAATCGCTTTTCAAAAATTTGTTTGGAACAATCAGACCAAGCTTTCCATTCTCTTTAAGAAGTTTGAGTGCTTTTTCTATAAATAATATATAAATGTCATATGAACCTTTCGCGCTAACATAATGATCGGAAAAAAATATTTTATCTTTGATTGGTAGTTCTTGAACCCGGATATATGGCGGATTTCCAATTATTACATCGAAACCGCCATTTTGCATTACCTCTGCAAATTGCTCATTATAATTTAAAGCTTTGTCTCCAGCAGTTTTTGGATCATTAATCAGCGAATTACCACATTTGATATTGTTTAAATGTGGCAATTGTTGTTTTCGGTCAAGTGATTTTAACAATAAATTTAATTGAGCAATCTCTACTGCTTGGTCATCTATATCAACACCATAAATATTATTTCTTAAAATATCTAACTTGTCACTGGTCGTTAATTCTTTCGCACCATCTCTTTTTCTAAATGCTCGCTGAAGTCTGCCTAATTTTGTTTTTAAATCTATTTTCTTATCTTCTTTTAGGGTATTGTAGCTAATTAAATAATCGAATGCTTTGATCAAAAATGAACCAGATCCACATGCCGGATCCAATATTTTTAGATTGGCAATTTCTTGCGGCGTTTTTTCTTTTAATACTTTGCCTAAAGTATTTTCAACAATATAATCGACGATAAATGTCGGAGTATAATAAATGCCTTGTGACTTGCGTTTCTTTTTTGAGTCGTCTCCATCACCCGATTTCGAAAGTAAATGTCCAAGGTATTGCTCATAAACGCCGCCTAAAACATCCGCGTCAATCACTGAAAAATCATATTCCTGACCATTTTTTGATTTATAAAGTCCACTAATAATCTCATCGAAACATTCACTTGATATTTCCCAATCCATAACAGGATGATCGTCAAATAAGCCAGAGTTGTAAGTTTCCTTGTACCCTGCAAAAAATGGTTTTAAATAAGCAAGAAAATTTCCTTTTCGGCCATCGTCCTGCCATATTCTATAATGGCTTCTTAGTGAATCATTTTCTATACCACGATCTTCGCAAGAACGAATAAAAATAAAACGGTCGAGTATTCTTTGAACACCCTCGTCAAGTGTTGAATCTGATAGTTTATCATTCCAAGTTTTAAAATGTTCATGCAAACTTAATCGCCAATTATTCATATCTTCAGCTAATTGGTGTCCAACTTTAATTTGTTCCGGTATTGCACCATATTCAGCCGCTTCTTTATCTATAAGACCATTCAGAAAAGATTCTTTTGATAAAAGCCACAGCTTCTCAAAAGATTCCAGATAATTATTGTAATTTAAATGAATAAAGGTTTGTACTTGACCTCTATTGGCGGGATAAAATACCCTCATTCCCTCAAAATCAGTTAGCACTACCCAATTGACAGACTTGAGCCAAGCATAATTGGTCGCTTGCTTTGCATATTGAGGATCGTCTATTTCTGCCTTAAGTGGTTTTGCTTCAAGAAAAAACTTGGTTTTGCCAGCAATTTCAAAGCTATAATCAACACGCCCACGAGAAATTCTATCTTCAGGAAGAACATCTTCCTCAAAATCCCAACCCAAAACTTCAAAAAGAGGACGAATAAACTTTGTTTTTGTCATTTCTTCGTTCATCTTTTTTTCCTGATCAGTTAGAGAATCATAGCGTTCGATAAGTAATTGAATTTTTTGTTGAGCTTGTTCTTTAGTCATATTTAATTTTACAAGTATCAGTTATTTTTAATTTTCTATCATTATAATGAAATAGATTTCTTCCGAAGCTTGCTTCGGAGGGTCCTGGTATCTTAAGATAAAGATATGTCATCCGAACATATCAAAAAGTCACATAACGTATCACTTCTGCTGTACCATCTGGTTTGTCCTGCTAAATATCGCAAAGCTGTTTTTCGATTGCATGACCAAATCGAAGAGGTTCTGAAAAGCGTTTGCATTGAAATTGAGAAACGATACGACATTCATTTTGTCGAAATTGGTGCTGATTCTGACCATGTTCATTTTCTCGTCCAATCAGTTCCGATGCTTTGTCCAACCAACATCGCCAAGATGGTCAAGAGTATCACTGCCCGAGAGATTTTTCAGAAAGTTCCCGAAGTCAAGAAAAATCTTTGGGGTGGTGAATTCTGGACAAAAGGATATTACATCAACACTGTGGGCAAATCAGCCAACGAAAAGGCGATTGCCGAGTATGTTAAGAATCAGGGATCAGAATACAAACAAATATATCGTAATCAGCTCAAGCTGTTCGAAGGGATTTAATACCTCGTCAGCTTGCTGCGAGGTAGTTTATTTGTATCACCTGATAAGCAATCGGTAAACAGGTATATTAATTTGACGATGTGACAGTACCGGCGGCTGACGCCGCCGCACTATTACGATGTTGATAAAAAAAAGACCAAGGGGACGGTTCTCTTTTAACCTGATGTTTTGCTATTTTTTAAATTGGTAGCGTGTAC
>CAYZMA010000028.1:0-14078 GCA_964479405.1 uncultured Candidatus Saccharibacteria bacterium | reverse complement strand
GGTAAAAAGTCTCTTTTCTATGTTTTCTACAAAGGCGAAGGAGAAATTAAGCATAAGAAAAATAGGATTACTTTGCCAACAGAAGTAGAGGAAGTGGTGATTGTGTTTCGTAACCCAAAGCCCGAGAATTGGATAGATGGACAAGTTTATATGCGGTCAGGCTTTTCAGTAGTGATTTCTGGTTCAAAAGAACAACCTTCTTTAGCTTTGGCAATGAAGTTACCTGCTTCCCTTGCTTTGTCTGACACAGTTAGTCTTTTTGGTTCTTACGGCTATAATGCGATTCATACAAAAGCGACTGACAAATATGCTTGTGAATTTGCTGATTTAGAATTTACTCACTGATTAGTTTTTACATCCCGTCACAATGTGGCGGGCTTTTTTTAAAACTATTTGACAACAAAAACATTGACTGTGGTATAGTAGTAGTATGTTAGATAAAAACGATGAAACAAAAATTGAAAAGATTATGGTCAAAGTTGTCGGTAATGCTTTAGAACAGATAGTTTTGCCTCGCTTGCAAAGTATTGAAGATAAACAAGAAGAGCAAGGTGAAAAATTAACAGAGCTTGCTGACGGTTCAGAGTATTTAAAAGATACGGTCACCAGAATCGAGCTCAAGTTTGATAGTGAAGTCAAAAGAAGTGATGAGCATGGTGTTAAAATAGAAAAATTAAATATCAAAGTCCTCAAGCTGGAAACAAAGCGATCATAAAACCCCCCCCATTGATTTTTTTATTGTTCTCTGGTAAAATATTTGTAGCTTCCTATTGGAAGTGAATTTTAAAAATTAGGGGGATGGAAATGAAAAAGATTAGCAATGTTCTAGGATGGGTTTTAGCTATTTCGTTTGTAATTTTGCTTATTTGTTTTTGCGGGGCAATCGCCTATTCCAAAAAGGCTAACCCGTCTTTGTATCGGGATTCCATTGATGAACCGATCAAAGCGGATTTGAAAAAGCTTTGGCGAGCAAGAGACAAAAAAACTCTTTTAATTATGAAAAAAGAAGACCTAGACTGTATTAGGAACTACAATGCTGACAAAAGGGTATTAATGGCTTTGCTTGAGTTGACTAAAAAACATACCATATCTGTTAGGATGAAAATTGGCTATCAAAATGAGCAATGCTGGATTTCGCGCGAAAGTGCTTATTCGTCAAACGATATACCAAATATCTCGGCTCATTTTACCGCTCAAGCCTACGATATTTTTTGCGCCGATGGTGTGGAAATTGCTTGGCAGGTGAGTAGTGATCCGTCTAAAAGAGCTAAAGCTCATCAAAAAATTCGGCAACTGATTCGGGAGGTTTTTGCGATTGGTCGCAAAGACAGCAACCTTTTGCCAACTCAAATGATGATTTATAGTCAAGATGATGTAAATGTTTTTACGACAGAATTGAACAAGTATTATGGTCCAGCCTCGCAGAGGGGAAACTCTGGCATGTGGGACAATCAGCGAATGTGGGACAGGATCCATATTGGTTACTAAAGTTTCTGCCCCTTGGGTTTCTAACCCGGGGGCTTTTTGTTAAGATAAGCTTGTGAAATTAAAAAAAACTTTTTACGAACGACTGACAGTGGTTGTAGCTAAAGATTTGATTGGCAAATTTTTGGTTCATAAAACAAATGACAAAATTTTGGTAGCCGAAATTACAGAAACTGAAGCGTATGCCGGTTTTGAAGATAAAGCTTCGCATGCTTCGCGGGGAAAAACTCCTCGCAACGAAATTATGTTTGGTCCGGCGGGTTTTGCCTATGTTTATTTAATTTATGGGATGTACTATTGCCTAAATATTGTAACCGAAAAAGAAGGTTATCCGGCGGCGGTTTTAATTCGGGGTCTGGATTATCCAAAATCAGATGGACCCGGCAAACTTTGCCGCGAATTAAAAATTACCAAAGAAAATCATAATGGTCTAGATTTGACTGGAAATGTCTTGTGGGTAGAAGATAGGGGTGTAAAAAGAGAGGTGGTGGCTTTAAAACGGGTTGGTGTTGACTACGCCGGTGAGTGTAAAAATTGGTTGTGGCGGTTTAAAAGAAACAACTAAATTACACATCTTACTTTACACATCGGATGTGAAAAGTCGGATGTGTCAGAAAACCTTAAAGAACCATTGATTTTTTCAATGATCTCTGTTAGAATGTTTTTAGTTTCCAAAAAAGAGGGGGTGAGAAAATGGAAACTCAAGAGAATCGTCCGTCATCATCTTTATTGATTTGGGGAATAATTCTTGTGATTGCAGGAATTGCAGGCTATATGTACACCGCTCCCAAAATGGATCAGATCAATAGTGGCTTAGGTCAATTCACCGCTGCCTTAAGTCAGAATGCGGCCAATGAATTTGAAATGTGGCGAATGGAGTATTACGGCTCCATTATTGCGATGATTGTGGGTGGTTTGCTATTTATTAGTGGCATCATCCAACAGACTCAAAAAAAGTAATCCGTCATCTTTGAAGCACAGGAAATAATTCTTGTGCTTTTTTAAAATTATTTGACAGCCAAAATATTAGTTGTGGTATAGTGGTAATACACTAATTTAATTTATTAGGAGGCAAGATGGACTCAATTAGTAAAGGTGACCTTGAGAAAATTATTGGCAATGCCTTGGAAAAGAAAATCCTACCAGAACTAAAGGAAATCAAAACTAAGCTTAAAGAACATGATGAAAAGTTTGAAAAGCATGGTAAGAAATTAGATAATATTATGGAAGCTGTTGCCGAGACTAAGGTTGAGATAACTGTCTTGCAAGAAGATGTTTCCGATCAAGGATATACTCTTGAACGGATAGAAACAAAATTAAGTTCTACCACTTGTCGTCAAGATGATTTTTCTGTTAAAGCCGATCAGCTTAATCGTCGCGTTCTTAAACTTGAGACTAAAAAGGCCTAAATAACTATTGATTTTTTAATTGTTCTCTGTTAGAATTTGGCTACCGAAGTAAAAAAGCCGAGGTGGTTGAAAATGAAAGAGAAACGAATTTCACAAGATGATCTTAGAAAATTATTGCGGTTGACAAGACTGACAAATGAAATCGTTAAACTTCAGATTGAATATATCAAACAAGGCTTTGGCGCTAAAGAAATTGCCAATACTTTTGCCAAGATTTATTCCAAGCAATTTGAAAGGCTACTGACACCAGAAGTGGCGGCTAAAATTGGTCAAAATTCCCCACAACAGTCACCGCCATGCAATTCTAATGCGACTATTCATTATTTTTTGGCTCTATCTGGCGAAATAATGAAAGTTATCACCGAGAGACTAAAAAAGCGTAAATAACTAGATATTTTACCCCGGCAAATTCTGCCGGGTTTTTGAATTTTTATCCCGATCTATTGACTTCTTAAGGTATTTTATGATAAAATCTATTGTATTCTGTTTCAAAAACAGACGCATATCAAAATATAATGGGGGGGTAACGAAATGCGAAAGTATTGGTTGGTTTTGATGATAATAATGTCTGGTCCGGTTTTATCGCAGGATTTTGGTCCGGAAGTACCGGTTTTAGGGAAGACCATTTTTGGTATCAATGGTATGGCAGTGCTGGAAGTAGCTCTTCCGAGTGAAGTATCTTATAATCCGGCGGCGGTAGAGCTGGCACTAGAGGTGTTTAAAGAAAAACAATACGTTGAAATGGATTATGGTGTTTTAGATTTTCGTTCTGGACCTCTGGTCCGAAACAATTGGCAGGTTTTTCTTTTGCAACTGCCTCGAGGCAGTTTAAGGGTTGCTCGCTATGGTATTGCTTCAAACAATCGTGAAATTGCCTATCTTGGTCCAGGACCGAAAGTAGAATTCGGTGGCCAGACTATAGAGCTGTCGTATAGTCGAAAAATTTCGTCAAAACTTTTTTTAGGATTGGTACTAATACCTTCGGAAGAGATTGAAACCAATATTTCTTTTGAAGGGACGGAACTGGTAAAAGCTAAAGCCAAATCCAATTGGCACGGCCGATTGGGAGCTTTGTATCTTCTAAGTCCCAAGTTAAGTTTGGCTACTGTTTATACCTATGACAAAATCTCTGCCAAAACCCAGTTACTCCCGTCATTGACTGGTGAATCAATGCCAGTAGATACGAGTGCCAATTATCGCGAAAAACTGTGGACAACGGGTGCATCTTGGCAACCAGCAGAAGGGACAGTTTTGTTTTGGACTTGGCAGAAGGGTAAAATCAGTGGGCCGAATGTTTCTGAAATAATTGATCTTCAAGCTTTTGGTGCTCAACAGTTTTTAAGTCGTCATCTTTGTCTGCGGATAGAAAATAACGACAAAGTTTGGGGTTATGGTCTAACTTATCTTAGCAAAGGATGGGTGTTGGGCGCGTCTTGTTCCAAGAATACCTATCGTCGGACCGAAGAATATCTAGGTCGGGCTGATGTTACTTATCTTTGGGTCGGAAAGAGTTGGTAATTTTGACTCGAGAATCAGGGGAGTTGTTAAAGACTCCCTTTTTAATATGAGTTAGAAATTTCTTTAAAAGTTTTGTAGGCTTCTACACCTAACCAATTTTTAGGCAAGAATTTTTCCGGCAAATGAGGATCGTTTTCGTAAATTTCAGAAAACTCAAATTCTAAATTTTTAGCGATTAGCGGCCAAAAATCTTTCTTTTTCAACTTTTGATATTTTTGAATAAATTGACCGTATTGTTCATTGATTGTTTCTAGCTTCCAAGTTTTTTCCACTAATTTCTTTTCGTCGTCAATTTTATCAATTTCCATTAGTCTTAAATATTGGCGAATGCCCATTTCGCTGGAAAAACGATTAACTTGGCCTAAAAGAGGGTAGGGGGAAATATAACTGCTTTTTTGAATTTGACCAAAACCTAATTGGTAAAGTTTATCGCGGAGCGCCCACCGATATTTTCTTTCGGTTTCGGGAATATCAAAAATAACCATTCGCCATCTCTGGTCCCAAGTGCCATATTGTTTAAAAGGCAGATGAGTTTTAATAGCTAATTTGCCGTTTTGGGTAAGGACTGGAATTGGTTTTCGGTAGCGAGTTTTAAATTCAATTAAACCGTTTTTTCTAAGCAAGGAAAACTCTTTACGCAAAGTGGTTATTTGGCAATTAATATTATCAATATGTTTTAAAGATTGACAGACAGTTCTATAAGAAAAAACATATCTGCTTTCGGCTAAACAAAAACCAATAAAGATTAATAATTTGTAGGCAAGCGATGTATTTTTCATGTTACGAATATTCTACTACTTTAATCTCCGATCGGCAAGTAAAAAGTATAAAAAAATCCGCCTTTTGGGCGGAAGAAATAGGGGAAGATTGAAAATTGCGCTTTTAGCCTCGGTGGTTAAAATCGTTAAGATTGTATGTCTCGGCTGTTTTGTAGGCATCTATCATTCCCCATATCCAGACAATAGGGAAAGTGATAAAACCTATAACTACGAACATTAGTAAGGCATTGACCCATTGAACAACAATAAAGACAATGCCTTTGCCGATTTGGCCATTATAGATTTGACCAAGACCGGTCCAGAAAAAACTAAGTATTGCTGCCAATCCCGGATTTTTCATTGTTTTATCCCCCTTGATTTGTTAATCTTATCTTATTTTAGTGATTTTGTCAAGATTCTGTTGGTCTTTGTTAGAAAATAAATTTAAAAACTACTAAATAATATTTCCGATCGGCGGGTAGAAAGTATAACCTCCAGAGTAAAAAATTATAGTTTAGTCCTCCAACCCATTGACTTTTGGGGGATTTGGTGATAAAATTTGATTGAAATTTGGAGAAATCCAAGATTCCAAATTCCGCCAACGGCGGATGAAGCTTGAAAAAATGAGGAGGTGTTTAGAATGAGTTCTATTTTAAAGATTCGTCAAGCTAAAATAGAAGATATACCAGAAATACTAATAGTAGAAGATGAGGCTTGGCCTGATGGACTTCAGGCTACCGAAGAGATGTTTTTGTCAAGGATAGAAACATTTTCTGAGGGTTGTTTTGTCGCTGAAAATACAGATCGAATTGTTGGACTGGTTGTTACTGAGATAGTGAAATATGATATCAACGCCGTTAGGTGTCCATCTTGGCTCGATATCACTGATTGCGGTTTTATTCGCAAGACTCATAATCCTGAGGGTGATAGTATATATGGTGTTGATCTTAGTGTTTCACCGCTTGCAAGTGGAGGAGCATCTAGATCTCTTATGCTTGCTGTTGGCAAATTTGCGATAAAACGTAATCTAAAACAGATTATACTTGGTGGGCGTATGCCAAGGTATCATAAATATGCTGATAAAATGTCTCCTGAGGAATATCTCAATGCCAGAACACCGTCAGGGAAGTATCTTGATCCTGAAATTTGGTTTTATAAAAAAGCTGGTTTAGAAGTTATAAGAGTTATTCCGGATTACTTCGATGATTCCGATAGTTGTAATAATGGTGTTCTTTTAGTTTGGAAAAATCCTTTTTACAATCGTCCATTTCGTAAGTTTTGGAGCTGGCTATTTCGGATATAAAGGAGATAATGAGATGAAACATCTTAATAATCTTTATGCGACTACAGAAGAGAGATACAATGCTCAATTCAAAGGCATTGTTAAGCAACTAGTAGTTATGTTACCCGGTGCTGGATGTACATGGGCAAGGAAATCAGGAGGATGTTATATGTGTGGTTTTAGCAGAGCTACATATAAATACACAAGAGGAAGACTTTGGCCAGCTTTGGTATTTAAAAGCATGATTAAGTTAGCTCTGAAGCAAAGACAAAAAGCAAAAATACTCGCCATTTATAATGGCGGTAGTTTCCTTAATCCTGAAGAAATTCCAGAATCTATTCCTATTTGGTTGAGTGATCGGGTGGCATCTACTGAGGGGATAGAACAACTTTTTGTTGAATCTCGACCGGAATTTGTGAATGCTAGTTTAATTAATTCAATGATGATTTGTTTAGGTGCTAAAACTCTCAAAATAGGTATTGGTTTAGAGTGCGTGACTGATATTGTACGCAATAAATGTGTACATAAGGGATTTACTGTAGACAATTATCGATTAGCAGTAGACATTGCAAGATCAAATGGAGCACTAACACTCACTTATGTATTTCTCAAGCCTCCTTTCTTGACTGAAGGAGAGGCAATAGAGGAAGCAGTGAGGACTGTTGAGTATGCTTTTCAAAGTGGTTCTAACGAGGTGGCTTTAGAGGCTGCTTTTGTTCAACCGGAGACTTTCTTACACCAACTGTATGAGAAAGGTGGTTTTAGACCACCATGGCTTTGGAGTATCATAGAAGTTATCAGGAGGACTGCTCACTTAGGACCAGTTTATTTGGGTGGTTTTACCGACGAACCTAAACCGATTGCTATTCCATTCAATTGTCCGGTCTGTTCTGAAAAAATCTACGAAACTATGCAGATATACAGAGAGACTCTTGATCCAACGATATTCAATTGCCTTTCTTGCGATTGCCTACCAGAATGGCAGTCGGTTAAGTTTTTGATGGATAGAATTCCAATTCTAGACAGAGTAAAAAGATCAGGTCTATACATAACTAATTAATGGTCAGGTGTAACAACATCTGGCCTTTTTTTTGACATTTAGTTGTAAAAGTGAAAAAATATAATTATAAGCAAGGAGGGCAGTTGATAAGTACTAGCTTAATAATTCTAATAATTGTAATTGTTATCTATTTATCATTGGGTTTGATTGTATATTTTAGCAACTCAAAAAATAAAACTAACATATTGTTTGTTTTATTAATAATGTCCATAATTATTTGGGTTTGTAGCAATTTTTTTGAGAATGAAAAGATTGCTGTTAATTTTTTTGGATTATTACTCAAAATAGATTTTGTTTTTGCTGCCTTAATGGCATACTTTTGGTTGTTGTTTGTTTTAAATTTTCCAAAACAAGATAAAAATATTACATTTATTAAAGAAATATTACTCTTAATTCCTCCTATTTTATTTGCATTTTTAATATTTTTTGATCAAATAATCATCAATATTAGATTTGATAGAAATGTTATTTTTGATGCAGGACCATTATTTTGGTTTTATGCTACTTATTGTTTTATATATTTTGTTGGTGGATGTATAATTCTAGTTTCTAAATATTTTAAATTGTCTGGTACTGAGCGATTACAAACTTTTTATGTTGTTTTGGGAGCATTTTTAACTGCTTTAATTGCTCTAGCTGTAAATTTAATCCTACCTCAAATATTTCCTAGTGTTCCTATAGATATATCTCGAATTGGAATATATTCTTTTCTTTTTCTTGCTTCTTTTACAACATATTCTATAGTAAAACATCAGCTATTTGATATAAGAGTAATTTTAACAGAAACTGCAACAGTATTGGTGATAATGGCATTATTAATTCAAGTGTTATTATCTCAGAATACTATAGAAGGAGTAACAAATTTAGTCATTCTAATCATTGTCTCCTATGGTGGTTACCTTCTTATCAAATCTGTCAAAGATGAGATTGAGCGACGAAAACAGCTCCAAATTCTTTCCGAACAGCTCGCTCATGCCAATTCGCATCTGAAAGAACTAGACAAAATGAAGACCGAGTTTGTCTCGCTGGCTAGCCATGAACTTCTTACTCCGGTTTCGGCGATTGAGGGGTATTTGTCTATGATGCTTGACGAAAAGTTGGCGCGGATTGATGACCCCAAGGCAATTCATTACATGGATCAGGTTTATCGTTCAGCTAAAAGATTAGCGCGGCTGGTAACTGATATGCTCAATGTCTCGCGAATTGAAGAAGGTAGACTTCTGGTTGAAAAGAAAGAAGTTAGTTTGACCGGTGTTATTACTCAAACTATTGATGAACTTAAATTTAAAGCCGAAGAAAAAAAGCAAAAAATTACTTTCCAAAGTGCCAACCATTGGGAAACTTTTGGTGATTCCGACAAAATTAAAGAAATTTTAATTAATTTAATTGGTAATTCCATTAAATATTCCAAAAATCCGGGTGAAATTGAGTTACTTCTTGAAACTGTGCCAACTGAGCAGGTCAAAGAAACTTGGGGTAAAGTTGAGGGAGCGATTAAAGATAGACCATTAGACGATCAAGAGGCGATTAAGTCGGCGGTAGATGAACGGTTGAAACGGTTGGTTGGCGAAAGACAAATTTTAATTCATGTTAAAGATCAGGGCGTTGGCATTCCGCGCGAGGAATTGCCAAGACTCTTTAAGAAATTTCATCGGGTAGGTGATTACACCACCGCCGAATCGCAGGGGACTGGTTTGGGGCTTTACATTACCCGCGCGTTAGTTGAACTCCATCATGGCCGGGTTTGGGCCGACAGCGAAGGTCAGGGCAAAGGTTCAGTTTTTACTTTTTCTTTGCCGGAGGCTGGGGTTCAAAAAGAAATCCAAGACCTTGAAGCCCAAGTGCCCCACAGAGGCGATATGAAACCACTGGCTCGTCCAACCAAACAAGCCGAGGAGTTGTAGGAAAGCTGTTATTAATTTTGACTTTTGTGGCAAATTTGCTAAAATAAATATGAGGGTTAATGGTTTTTGCCAGAAAGGAGAAATATTATGGAAAAAGCTTTAAATTTTACTTATGACAAAGAAGGAGATATTTTAGATGTTTCTCTTGGACGGCCAGAACAGGCTATTTCCGAAGAAATTTCTGAGGATATTTTTGTTCGCATGGATCCTAAATCCAAAAAAATCATTGGATTTATGATCCTAAATTTTGAAAAAAGATTTAACAGAACTCGCAAGACAGAAATGTTGCCTATTATTGGCAATTTCAAATTAGCTCAAGTCTAGATAATGCCCAAGTGTCAAACAAAGGCGATATGAAACCACTGGCTCGGCCCACCAAGGAAGCCGAGGAGTTGTAAGGTATTGCGAAAATGATATAATTATGTTGAAAGGAAAAAATGGCTAAACAATACCTTGCTAAGGTTCTAAAATATACGGCTATTTTTGAGCCAGCCGAGGAAGGAGGCTTTGTTGTTACAATTCCTGCTTTACCAGGTTGTGTTACTCAAGGTGAAACCTTTGAAGAAGCGGTAGTAATGGCAAAGGACGCAGTTAAATGTTATTTAGGTAGTTTAAAAAAACATGGAGAACCGATCCCAGAGGAATCAAGCAGGGGTTTTGTCTGGACAATTGATGTCCCAACACCTATTCATAATATATCAGTTAAAAAGGTTGGGTAATGAAATTACCCGTCTTAAAACCCAAAAAGATGATTTCCATTTTACGGAAAAATGGTTTTTATATTGATCATCAAACTGGTAGTCATATTACCTTATTGAACAATAAGACTAATCAACGGGTCACTGTATCATATCATTCAAAAGATATTAAACGAGGAACATTACAAAATATTTTAAAGCAAGCGGGTATAAATATGGATGAGTTTATAAAGTTGCTAAAAAAGTAGAGAAGTCAAAGTTCAAAAAGAAATCCAAGACCTTGAAGCCCAAGTGCCCCACAAGGGCGACATGAAACCATTGGCTCGTCCCACTAAGGAAGCAGAGGAGTTGTAAATGATCGAAATCGAAAAGAAATTTTTAATTAATCAACCCACTCTGAAAAAAATTACCCGGAAAGCGGAACTTATAAGTCAACAAAAATTAGTTGATATTTATTATGATACAGTGGACTTTAAATTAACGACAAAGGATTGGTGGCTAAGAAATCGGAATGGTAAATTTGAGCTAAAGGTATCAGTTATTGGTTCAAAATCTTCTATTGATCAATATCAGGAAATAGATAAAGAAAAGGAAATCTACCAATATTTAAAAATTAATTTAGAAAAATCACTATTAGAAGCGCTAAAACAAAATAATATCAGTCCTTTCGCCACAATAGTTTCTGAAAGAAAGAAGTACAAAAAAGACGATTTTACCATTGATTTTGATATAACCGACTTTGGTTACTCTATTTGCGAAGTTGAATTAATGGTAGAAGACGAATCGAAAATAGATCAAGCTCTGATAAAAATTGATAATTTTAGAAAAGAAAATAGTTTTCGTGACGATCGAGTGCGAGGAAAATTGATAGAATATATCTATCGTAATAACCTTCAACATTATCAAACTTTGCAGGCCGCTGGTGTCATTAAGGATTAATTTGCAATTCTATAAAAAAATCCTGCTAAAGCAATTACGCTCCGGCAGGAAAGGGAAAGTGAATCACTCCCTTGTGGGGCATAAGGCGTAATCTAAAGATTCTATTCGTTCTCCAGATGCGATAATTGCTGCTGGGCAACCCCTGCTGCATTTATCGTTTTGTCGACAAGATTGACAAATATTATTATAGCCGATTAAAGGATATTTTTCTACTAATTTATATCCTTTTAGGAGGGACACAATATTCTTATTGGTAAAGATATTACCGACAATGAAATTGTCTGGACTATATTGACTTTGAGGCGTTTTAGCCGCAAAAACCAAATATGGACAAATGGCCATCTCGCCTTTAGTGAAGATGTAGATGATATTTCCGGCCTCACAACTTCCAAGAGGAAATCCTGCTGCATTTGGAAATCTTACATAAATAATCTGTATTAGCTGTTGGTATTGAGTGGTTTCTATTCTGATTTGCTCCATCTTCTTATCTGAAAATTCCAGCGACTTTTTGGATAGTATCCCGCGTCCCATCTTTGATAGTGGATTCATTAAAACATAACTCGCGCCATTATTAATGGCAAATTGGCAAATCTGTGCATATTCTTCTACACTTGCCAAATTGTTGGGTGTTACCAAAAGTCCGTGTAAAAGCTGATATTTTCCCAATAATTCGATTGTTGCCTTAGTTATTTCGAAAGATTGTATATCTCCTCGAAATTTACCATGACTTTCTGGTCTAAATCCATCTAAACTGACATTGACATGAATTTGACCGATGGTAGCTAGCTCTTGCATTTGTAGCTCACTAATTAGAGTGGCATTTGTGCAAATACTAACTTTTAGATTCATATCGCTGATTAGCTTAATAATTGGAATAATATCAGGATGTGTGAACGGTTCACCATCAGTTAAAGTGATACTGATGGTATTGCACTCTTTCAACCTTGGAATTATCTTTTTAATATCTTGCAGATTCATTATGGCGCCTTCTTGAACAGCCGAGATAAAGCAATGGGCGCAGTGTAAATTGCATCGCTCGGTTATCTGTAACAATACCTTCCGATGAGGTGGTTTGACAGACGTTCTAAAGTAACAAGAAGAAACAACATCATCTCTGACAATGTTCCGTTTCATCGTATTCTCCTTTTTAAGGTTCGCCCTTGATTTTGTATAAGTATACCTGATACTATGAGATTTGTCAAATGGGCTTACAGTGAAGGTCAAGGTAAAAGTGAGGGCATCGGTTCAAAAAGAAATCCAAGACCTTGAAGCCCAAGTGCCTCACAAAGGTGACATGAAACCACTGGCTTGGCCGACCAAATCCGCCAACTGGCGGAGCCATGAGTTGTAAGGTTTCGCGAAAATGGTATAATTAAAGTGTGAAAAATGCTATTTTAAAGCCTATTTTTTGGGATTTAGACGCAGAAAAATTAGATATTGAGAAAAATTCCCGCCAGATTATTGAACGGATTTTGGAATGGGGAGATTTAGAACAAGTTCACTGGATGTTTAAAATTTATCCTAAAGAACAGATCATTGAAGTGGTCAAAAAAAGTCGTCAGCTTTCTTTAGTAAAAGCCAAGTATTGGGCTTCACATTTTTGCATTCCTAAAAAAGATGTTAGGTGTTTGCAACCATCATTTCGGAAAATATACCGGAGTATCTGGCCATATTAGATTACATATTAAAAAGTTAAGGATATTTTGAAGATGCTGATAAAGAAGAAAATCCGAAAATGTTAGTTTCTGATTATTCATGGGAAACTGTCAAAAAGACATTAAAAGACGAAGTTAAGAAATTAATTTAACCAAACAAGCCGAAGAGTTGTAGCAAGGACTTAAATTTTGTAAAATAGACTTAATGAAATATTGGGTTTATTTTCGGACAAGTTTTCAAAACACTTTGGCCTACAAGGCCGATTTTATTATTTTTATCATTGCTAATATGGTCTTCTTTTTTATTTCTTTTGCCCTTTGGAAAAATATCTATTCCGCCTCCGGCGCCACGGTTATTAATACCTACTCTTTAACTCAAACCATTACTTATTATTTTGTTACTTCATTTATTTTTCGGCTTGACCCGACTTTTTCAATGTATCTAAACGAAACAATTTGGAATGGCAACTTTACTAATGATTTAATTAAACCTTGGAACGCCGTCTTGGTTGATATAATTTACACTTTAAATGAATTATTCTTGGAGATTATTTTATATTTACCCTTTTGTTTTTTTATTTTTCTGGTTGCTTCTCAATATATCAGTATTGCCAGTTTAGCTAATCTTATTTACTTTCTGGTAACGGTTGGTCTAGGCATATTTTTAGCCATTTCATTTTACGATATTATTCATGCTCTTTGTTTTTATTTTGGTGATCAAAACGCCAACATCAGCTTGGTCAGTTATATTGTGGCGTTTTTGGCCGGTGGTGTTTTTCCTTTAGCTTTTTTACCGGAAAAACTAAAAAATATTTTTGAACTTTTACCTTTTAGATTTCTGTTTGATGTGCCAGCTAACATTTATTTAGGCAAATTGACAACGGCAGAAATATTTTCTGCTTGGGGTCAAATGATTTTTTGGATTACGTTATTTTTTACCATCTTTTATTTTGTCTACAAAACAGGTATTAAAAAATACACCGGGACGGGACGATGATTAAATATTTTAAAATTAATTGGATCTTATTTAAAAACGCTTACATTCGGGATTCAAAAATACCGGGGGTCGTTTTTTCAAATGTTACTTTTCATCTTGTTGATATTGCCATGACAATTATTTTTTTTAATATTATTTTTGCCAATATTCAAACTTTATCAGGTTGGAATTTCTATCAGGTATTATTTTTATATGCTTTTTCTAAAGTGATAATTTCCATTAATAATGGTTGGACAAAAGTTGGTTTAGCGCGATTTGCGACTGAACTAATTCGTCGAGGTGATTACGATTTTTATTTAGCTAAACCAGTTGATCCGATGATTTTAGTCTCCATCAGTCAACCGAGGATTTACGATTTTATTGTTGTTTTATT
>CAYZMA010000027.1:0-14331 GCA_964479405.1 uncultured Candidatus Saccharibacteria bacterium | reverse complement strand
GCTCAAGACGAGAGACAATTAGATAATACTCGCCTTTGTTTTTAGAGACTTTAAAACTGCCACAATCAACCGGCACAAAAATTGAGTCCGATTCGCGATTGTAATATTTTTTAATTCTTTTTTTTACATTTTCCGAATTCGCAATAAAATAATTCGGACGCTTTGAAGCTCTTAAGTCCCATTTTTTTAAATACGATATTAATGCTGGCATTAAAGGTCTCGCAAAAGTGGGGATTGGCGCCGTTTCTAAATAACTTTCTGAATCTGACCATAACCATCTTGTCGGCGTGTTGCAATAACAAACATGAAGTTGATTATTATTGGTTTTTACACCTTTTACTAAAGCAGATGTGATAGAAAGAACGACATCAAACTCTTTCAGATCAAACGATTCCACCGCTTTGGGCATTAAAGCCAAATACCATTTATAGTGCTTAACGGCAAAGGGCAATTTTTGAATAAAAGACGGTCTAATGTCAAATTTGTCGTAGCGATGCAGGGTTTTTTCTTTATCCCAAACAATAGTATAGACCGGCGCATTGGGCAATGCTTCCAAAAAATAATCTAAAATTCTTTCAGCGCCTCCAAGTTGGGTTAGTTCTTCAACCACAAGAGCAATTTTTAGATTTTTAATACGCACCGCGACCTCTAATCACAACCCCAATAGTTTTAAGTAAAATTTGAAAATCAAGCCATAAAGACCAATGCTCAATATAGAAAGCGTCAAGTTTAACCCACTCGTCAAAAGTAATATCCGATCGACCAGAAACTTGCCAAAGACCGGTAATGCCGGGTTTAACCCCCAATCGGCGTCGTTGAAATTTATTATATTTTTCCACTTCTTTTGGCAGTGGCGGTCTAGGACCAACTAAACTCATCTGCCCTTTTAAAACATTAAGAAACTGGGGCAATTCATCAAGACTGGTTTTACGAATAAATTTACCAAAAGCCGTCAATCTTGGATCATTTTTTAGTTTAAATACCGGACCATCAACTTCATTGCGTTTGCTTAATTTTTCCAAAACTTCCTCCGCTTTCTTGCCACCATAGTCTTGACCAGTACAATATTCAACTTTCATTGACCGAAATTTTAAAAATGGAAAAATCTTATTTTCAAAACCAATTCTATCTTGACAAAAAATGACCGGACCTTTGGAAGTTAATTTAACCCCCAGCGCAACTAGAAATATAATCGGCGAAAGAATAATCAAAATAATTCCCGATCCCGCAAAATCCACTAACCTTTTAATAATTCGTCCCCAACCATCCAGCGGTGTCCTGTTAAATTCCAAAATAGGCACACCGGCAATGGTTTTAATATCAACATGAGAAGATCTGACTAAAAATAAATCCGGGGTCATTTTAAAACCAATTTGATGAGCACGACAAAACTCCAAGACTTCGGCAATTTTTGCCTGACCAATATGAGGATTAGCAACAATAATTTCATCCGCCGGATTTTTACTAAAAATTCTTTCTAAATTTTCAATTCCCTGTTCGTCAATAATTTTGACAATTTTATAACCTAATTTTTTGTTATTCTTAAGCTCGGTAATAATAAAACGAGATGAAGAATTTTCACCTAAAATAATAACTCTATGAACTCCTAAACCATAACGAAAAAGAAATCTTTGAATAAAATGGATTAAGCTTCGTCCAAAAGTTACCAATACAATGGCGATTGCCCAGACATAAACAATAATTAACCTTGAAAAAAAGGATGTTCGCGACAAAAAGAGCCAAGCCAAAAGAATAGCAATGGCAGCTGAAACTGCCACCAGAATTTTACCAAATTCCTGCAAGCGACCATGATAGTTTTGTAAAGTGTAGAGTCCGGCAAAAACAAAAACGGCAAACCAAATCGGTAAAGTCATAATTACAAATTTTAAGTAATTTACGAGTGGTTCAACATAGACGACCGGCACAAATTCAAAAATAGTTCGTAGTTTATAGGCTACCACAAAAGAAGCAATAATCATTGCTAAATCAACCGGAATTTGCAAAAAGGTAAAAAAAAGCTCGGATCTTTTCAAAATATTTTCCTTTAAAAATTCAGTCTATAGTTTAGCACAAAACTTTAGAAAAATCAAGCCTTCTGTCCAAGATAACTCAAGAAAGCCCAAAACGGGCTCTCTTGAGTTTCCCTTGGTATAAGCTACCTTAAGCTTTTTTAAGCATAGGGAGACCAGTTCGGCTGTTTTCCATCACTGCATAGCCTTCTGGTAATTCATCCATAACACCTTCTTTTTCGGTACGAGCAAAGTAGTAAATGGTTTGCTTGCGACCACCACGTAGAATCACATCTTTAGAGTGAAGGTAGTAAGTTTCGCCAGACTTCTTTGATTGAACTGAATAAGCCACTTAAATCACCTCCTTCCTACCCCAGTTGGGGATATTTCTAACCTCATTCAAAGGTTACATCTTCATTATCAGGAGGGGCATTTCTTTTGTCAAGAGGAAAACCAATTTTAAAGGTTCAAATAGAACTTTAAACCTTTAAAATAGTCCAAAAAAAGACTTAAATCATAAAAGATATCCACAGGTTGAAAGTTGACAAGTATTATACCTACCACTACCATTGGTATAGGTAATTAATGAAAAAATATTTAAAAAAATCTTCTCTTTTTGCTCTCTTTGTCTTTATTGCTACTATTATATTAATACTATTAATCTTAAACTTTTCAAATAATTGGCAAAAAATTAGTGATAAAATTTCAGGAAATAATTTATCTAACCAAACTTTATCTTTAGATAAAACTATTATTCCCGTTAGGCTCAACAATCTTGGCTCGATGATGCTCAAAGAAGGCGTCATTGACCAAGAAAAAATTGATCAATTATATACAAAAAGTGAATCAAAAGAAGGAATGAATCGCCTTTTAAGAAAGAGCAATTCTAATGTTGTTATCACTAAAGATAACGCCAATTATCTTTTGAATTTCTTTTGGGCTCTTGGTTTAAGTAATAAAAACGAAATTCTTGAAAAAGGACCAATGATTCAAAATGGCAAAACGGCTAATTTTGCTTCAACCGGCGGCTGGACCCTCTCCAAAGATCAGCCAATGGATCATTATTCAAAACATAACTTTATTACACTGACAGCTATTCAACAAAAAATGGTTGAAGAAATAGCCAAAAATATTTATCGGCCGTGTTGCGGTAATCCCACTTATTTTCCGGATTGCAACCACGGTATGGCTATGTTGGGATTTTTAGAACTGGCCGCTTCCCAAAATTTGGACGAAAAACAAATTTATAAAGATGCTCTGATTCTAAATACCTTCTGGTTTCCGAATGATTATTTAACGATTAATCAATATTTAAAAGAGAACAATCAAAACTGGGCAAAAACTGACCCTAAAATTATTCTTGGAAAAAACTTTTCAAGTCAACAGGGTATGGCTTATATTAAGTCCCAAGTCAAAGACTTACCTTTTGCCACTGGCGGTGGCAGTTGCGGTGTTTGACAACAACGAATATTTCTTGCTATTATTAATTTACCCCTACCTATGGTAGGCATAAAAGAAAGTAAAATGAATTCAAAACACGAAAAAACTTTAACCAATTTTAAAAAGGCCAAAAGTCATATTGAAAAAATTACTAAAATGATTGAAAACAGTGATTATTGTATTGATATTATGCAACAAAATCTTGCCGTCATTGGTCTGTTGAAATCGGCCCATCAAATGCTCATGGAAAGCCATCTTAATTCCTGTTTTAAAAATGCCATGAAAACCAACAATGAAAAAAGAAAACAGGAAATGATCCAAGAAATTTTAAAGGTCTCTAAAATAGCTAACAAATAAAGAGGGATAAAATCTATGGGAAAAACCATTGTACCCATCAAAGGAATGCACTGCCGATCTTGCGAACTCTTAATTGAAGGAAAATTAAAAGAAATTCCGGGAATAAAAGGTATTGCTGTCAGTTATAAAAAGAGACAGGCAGAATTTTTCTTAAATTACCCGGCCACCATGGATAAAATTACCGGCGCAATCAACGAAGCCGGTTATGAAATCGGCAAGGAAGAGAAAAGTTGGATTAGCAAAAATCCGACAGAATACAAAGATTTAGGCATTGCTTTAATGATCTTAATAATTTTGTATTTGATCGCTAAAAAATTCAATCTCACTAGTCTTAACTTTGGCAATACCAATAATCCTTCAAGTTTAGCTGTCGTATTATTAGTGGGTCTAACCGCCGGCGTTTCAACCTGCATGGCGTTGGTGGGAGGCTTAATCTTGGGAATATCTGCTCGTCACTCGGAAAAACACCCGGAAGCCAGTTCTCTCCAAAAGTTTAAACCCCATCTTTTCTTTAATTTAGGCAGAATTCTTTCTTACTTTATTCTTGGCGGTTTAATTGGAACTCTTGGTAAAGCTTTTCAACTTTCAAGTCCCTTGCTTGGAACACTGATGATTATTGTCGGTATTTTTATGCTGATTTTAGGAATTCAATTAACTGAACTTTTTCCCCGCATTTCAAGCGCCGGCTTTACTCTACCTTCGGGATTGGCAAAAATTTTAGGAATAAAAAAACGACACGAAAAAGAATATAGCCACGCTAATTCTTTTATTACCGGAACTTTGACTTTCTTTTTACCCTGCGGTTTTACCCAAGCAATGCAACTTTATGCCATGAGTACTGGCAATTTTTGGTCTGGCGCGGCCATTATGGGCGTTTTTGCTCTTGGCACCACCCCGGGTCTCTTGGGAGTAGGAGGTCTCACTTCAATTGTTAAAGGCGCTTTTGCTAAAAAATTCTTTAAATTTGCCGGTGTATTGGTTATTGCTTTGGCTATTCTTAATATTTCTAACGGATTTAATCTGACTGGCTGGGGAGGAATTTCATTTAGCAATGATACTACAGTCAGCGCCAAAGATGATCCCAACGTAAAACTAGAAAACGGCGTTCAAATCGCTAAAATGACCCAGAAAAGCTATGGCTACACACCTAATAATTTTACGATCAAAAGAAACATTCCAGTCAAGTGGATTATTACTTCTGAAGACGCCCGTTCCTGCGCCGCCAGTATTATTGCTTCCAAAATTAAAGTTAAAAAATTCTTATCAGCCGGCGAGAATATTGTCGTGTTCACGCCGACAGAGCTTGGAGAAATAAAATTTTCTTGTTCAATGGGGATGTACACCGGTAAATTTACAGTGATTGAAAATAAAGACCCCCAAACCATCACTTTAGATAACCCTGTCACACCAACACCCACCAAAAGTAACAATGAAATACCTCCTCTTCCTCCAAACGCTCAAGTTATTAAAACAACTTTTATTTCACCCAAAGATGACATTTCACCTAAAGAATTTACCGTCCAAGCCGGAAAACCAGTCAGATTTGAGGTTGAAGCCAAAGAAGACGGCCGAGGTTGTATGAGTGCTATTACCTTACCAGGACTGGTGAACACATCCCAATTTATTGAAAAAGATAAAACAATTGTTTTTGATTTTACACCCAAAGAAAAGGGTGTTTATTACATTACTTGTTCAATGGGTTCTGTTAGGGGTAGAATCACCATTAATTAAACACTTGACAACAAAACTAAAGACCTATACCATAGGAATAGGTAAATAACCTATTTCGCTGAAATTTCTTACGAAATTATAATTGGCTAATGCCAATTTCCGAAATTTCTGCAGAAATTATAACGGAAATTTTTACAAAATTATAGGAATAGGTAACAAATACTAAAAGGAGAAAATAATGAAAGAATTAAAATTTACGATTTCCGGAATGCATTGTGGTTCGTGTGAAAAAATAATCCAAATGAAGCTTGAAGATATTAAGGGAGTCTTGGAATCAGATATTAGCTCCGAAACATCTAGCGGCTTAGTTAAAACTGAAGATAATGTTTCTTCAGAAACTATTATTGAAGCAATTAAAAAAGCCGGTTACAAAGCCGAACTAAAGGAAAACTAAAATGAATAGTCGCAAAAAGATTTCACTTTCTCTTTCCGGTATGCATTGTTCTTCTTGTGCTTTAATTATTGAACGTTCAATTAAAAAATTGTCGGGAATTAATCAAGCCAATGTCAATTTTGCGGCTGAAAAAGCGATTGTTCTATTTGACGAAAAATCTGCTTCTACTGAAGATATTATTCAAGCAATCAAAAAAGCGGGTTACAAAGCCGAAACTATCAACGAAAAAGATCCGGAATTTGAAAGAAAAAAACAAGAAAACGAAATTTCAGCTATACGAAAAAAATTTATTTTTAGTTTGATTTTAAGTTTGCCAATGCTCTATTTTATGCTCTTGGATTTCTTCAAGTGGCTACCGGGGGGAATGTCGCTACCACCTTATTTTGGTATTATCTCTTTAATTTTAGCCACTCCGGTTCAATTTATTCTTGGCGCCGGCTTTTATAAAGGGATGTGGTCTTCTTTAAAAATGAAGACTTTTAATATGGATAGCTTGATTGCCATTGGCACCTCGGCCGCTTATTTTTATAGCTTATTTAATTTTACAAATTTCGCTTTAAATAATCATTCATTGGTCGGTTTAGCTAGCCAAAAAATTCCCGACCTCTATTTTGAAACCGCCGCGTTCTTAATTACTTTTGTAATACTCGGTAAATACTTAGAAATGCAAGCCAAAGGCAAAACTTCCAATGCCATTAAAAAACTAATGGGCCTTCAAGCTAAAACCGCTCGAGTGATTCGCAATGGTAAAACTTTAGATTTACCCATTAATAAAGTTATTGCTGGCGATACTATTTTAGTTCGCCCGGGCGAAAAAATTCCCGTTGACGGTAAAATTACCAAAGGCTCTTCGGCGGTTGATGAATCAATGATTACCGGTGAAAGTATTCCAATTGAAAAAAATCCCGGCGATACCGTGATCGGCGCTACTATTAACAAACAAGGCAGTTTTGAATTTACGGCCGAACGTGTCGGTGAAGAATCTACCTTAGCCCAGATTATCCGTTTAATTGAAGAAGCTCAAGGGTCAAAAGCGCCTATTCAAGCCTTTGCCGATAGAATTTCCAGTTGGTTTGTACCAACTGTGATTGGTTTGGCTATTTTGACTTTTCTTGTCTGGTTCATTGGCTTTAACGCCGGGCTTTCTTTTTCACTGATGACCTTTACCGCCGTGATTGTGATTGCTTGCCCTTGCGCTTTAGGATTAGCCACCCCCACTGCTATCATGGTTGGCACCGGCAAAGGCGCCGAGTACGGTATTTTAATTAAAGGCGGTGAACCATTAGAAGCCGCTAACCATATTAACACTATTATTTTTGACAAAACTGGCACCTTAACTAAAGGAAAACCCCAAGTAACCGACATCCTAACTTTTGGCAATTTAAATAAAGACGAGATTTTAAAAATCACCGCTAGTTTAGAAAAATCTTCCGAACATCCATTAGCCGAGGCAATTTATAATTATGCTCAAGAAAAAAATATGACGCTTTCGGCAATTTCAGATTTTAAAGCCATCCCCGGTCACGGCGTGGAAGGTAGAATTAAAGAGTTGAAATATTTTTTTGGTAACCGAAAATTAATCACGGATATTGTTGATCTACAAGTCAATCCCATTGAACAAAAAATAGCCAAACTTGAAGAACAAGGAAAAACGGTCATGATAGTAGCTTCTAAAAAGAATTTATTAGGCGCAGTCGCAGTGGCTGATACTATCAAAGAAACAACTAAAGAAGCCATTGAAAAACTTAAAAATTTAGGTATTGAAATTTATATGATTACTGGCGACAATACCCGAACGGCTCAAGCTATTGCCAAACAAGCCGGTATCACCAATGTTTTAGCTGAAGTTTTACCCGAAGATAAAGCCAATGAAGTCAAAAAGCTCCAAGAAAACGGTCGCATTGTCGCAATGGTTGGCGACGGTATCAATGACGCCCCCGCTTTGGCTCAAGCTAATTTGGGCATTGCGATGGGTTCTGGCACCGATGTAGCCATGGAAACAGGCGGTATTGTCATTATTAAAAATGACCTTAACGATGTTGTTACCGCCATTGAATTAGCCAAAGAAACATTTTCAAAAATAAAACAAAATATGGTTTTTGCTCTTTTATACAATGTTATTGGTATCCCAATTGCTGCCCGAGTTTTTATTGAGTTTGGTCTTGTTTTAAGACCGGAACTAGCCGGTCTAGCGATGGCTTTAAGTTCTATTTCAGTAGTGAGTAATTCACTTTTGATTAAATATTTCAAACCAGCTAAAATTAATTATTTTTCAAAAATTGCGCCATACGCTATGATTGTAATTTTTGTTTTGCTCTTTTTGCAGTTTGCCAGACTAAGTTCAAATATGACCGAACCGGAAAATATGGATAACAAAACATCGTGTGAAGAAGCATCTACTTGCCAGTTTGAAACCAAATAGGAGTTTTTAAATGAAAAGTTTTTATATTATTTTTTTTAGTTTATTAGTGATATTACTTGGCTATGGAATTTGGTATGGTTTTTCCAATTCCACCCCCACTGTCTCTGTTAATGACCCCAACCGACCAATTATTGAAGTAAAAGAAACAACATTTGATCTTGGAAAAATGAATGTTCAGGATATTAAAGACCATGAATTTACGGTTACAAATAAAGGTAAAAGTAATCTTGTTCTTAAACAATTTACAACCTCTTGCGGTTGCACTTATGCCAATGTAATTCAAGATGGCGTCAAAAGTCCCAAATTTAGTATGCACATTAACAGTGAATGGCAAACAAATTTAGAACCAGAAAAATCACTCACTATCAAAGCGGTCTATGATCCATCAGCCATGCCTGTTGAAGGTAAAGTTGAACGAGTTATTAGTTTTGCCACCGATGATCCCCTAAAACCAACTGTGGAATTAAAACTCGTCGCCGAGGTTTCAAAATGAATTATTGGGCACTTTTCTTAGCCGGTATCACTGACTCATATAATCCTTGCAGTATTGGCGTGCTTTTAATTACTTTAACAATACTTTTTAGTTTGAAAAAAAAGAACCTTATTGGTATTTTTGGTATTAGTTACTTATCAACAATTTTTGTGACTTACTTTCTAATTGGTGTCGGTATTTTAAAAGCTTTTCACTTATTCGGTGTTCATGGTTTTTTTGGGATTACAGCTGGAGTTATTTTAATAATAGTAGGCATCGCTCATTTTTTGCCTCATATTGCCAACCAAATTCCTATTTTATCTTGGATCACACGATGCCATATTCCCATTAATATTGAAAAACACCTTGAAAAAGGTGTTCTACTTGCCGGCATTATTTTAGGATTCCTGATAGGACTTTGCACCGTTCCTTGCGCCGGTGGCATTTACCTTGGCGCCATTGCACTCTTAGCTACCAGTGTTAATTATTGGAATGGACTGCTGGGTATATTTTTATTTAATATTGGCTTTATTATTCCATTACTTATTATTTTCGTTATTTCAAGCCGAGAAAAATCGCTTAAGGCGCTTCAGAAAATCAATGCTCGCCTTTCCTCTTACAGCAACTATATTATTCCAATCATTATGATTCTAATGGGAATAATTCTCATTTTAGTCACTTTAAACTAAAATTAAATTTCTAGACTTTTTCTTGATTTTTTGGCGAAAAAACAAAAATATATAGTATTTCTAAAATACCAAGAGTATTAACAATAAGTAGCACCACATACCACGGTTTTGAATTATTTCTAGCAGCTTTCCAAAGAGCAATACCTTTCCAAATTAAGCTCCAAAAAATCACCACAATAAAAATATTATAGAAAAAAATGAGATTGTTACTATTCAAATTAGTAAATGAAACACTTGGTATCATCTTAATCCCTTTCTAATTTATTTTATTCTTCTTTTTTGTCTTCATCACAGCCCGAGCAACAACAACATTTTTCGTCTTCCTCTTTGTTTGGTTCGTCTTTTGGCATTTTTTTCCTTTCTAAATTTAGATTTATTTAATTCAAGATTATTTTAACACAATTTGATATAATTGAAATAGAAAAATGGCTGAAGAAAAAATAACTGAAAAAAAACCGGAGCTAAATCCTAAATTAAGGAAAAGAAAATGCTGTTTTCTGGTTCTGGGAGTATTTTTATTAATCTTTCTGATCTTAATAGTTGTTCGCTTCTACAGTCGCAGTTCCGCCGATGTTAAGGTTTCAAAAGTGATTCCGTCGCCATCAAATGTCAATACCAAAACTGCTATTCCGTCACCAGAAAATCCACCTAAAAATACGACTCCGGAAGAAAATCAACCAGAAACTGCTCAACCAGAAACGCCAAGTAGCTCAACAAATGCCGGTATTTCCAAACAGGCGCAAATTGATTATTTTGTTAAAGTCGCAATTCGCGATGAAGATAACGGCAATGCCGAATCTCCGCTACGAAAATGGGCTAAAAATAATGTTACTATTCAAGTTGCCGGTCAAAGCGACCCAATGTCTAATCAATGTATTTCAGACACAATTTCTGCCATAAATTCTCTCTCAAACACAATGAAACTCTCCTTAACCGATGGCGCTGGCGATATTGAGTTTAAATTAACTGACCGAGCCACTCTTGAAGCCCGTGGTTTTACTGTCGGTGGTTTTTTTGTCTATGGCAGTAGAGTGGGAAATAGTTATAATTTAACCGACGCGACGGCTTATGCGGCGACTGATTATTGGCCAGGGGAAGATGTTACTAATTGCCAAATTATCCGTCATGAACTAACTCACACCATTGGTCTTCCGTATAATGCCAGTGGCTATGACTATAGTATTTTCGGCGTCCCTTCAACCATCACTAATGAATATCAAGAAATTGACAAACAAATGATTAAAATGCTCTTAAACACCGGTATTACCTCCGGACTAAACGAAGCTCAAGTTAGAGCCTATTTCGCCAATGCTAGTTGGTAGAACTATTTACAAAAGTTTTGACCATAATTTTCAAGAGTTTTTTTGGTCTCGGCCGTGCAATCAATTCCTTTTTCCAAGAAAGCTGTGATTCTATAATTTACCGCCGCTAAGGCATCGGGGTCATTACCATGATTATCATTTTTATCACCGACTCCCTCGCACTCTTCTAAAGTTTTACACTGATCAGCGCACTCTTTAATAATTTGGCGAACAGCCGTTTCGTCATTAGCATCCATTGTTCCTAATCCTTCAAGAGCTTCAATCGCTTCCATCTTTTCTGAACAACTACGTGTCCGGCTGGTAATATCATTACGAAGCGACTGATTAGTTCTTTGCCTCATTTCGTCTTCATAATTTGAGCCATCAATGTCATCTCTGGCATTTTCATCGTAGTCCGGTAAAGTGTCTGGCCAAACATTAGGATCGTCACCCGCCAACGCTATTTTGAAAAACAAACTGGCTGTTTTGCGAGCAACCGAAAGTTGATTCATTAAAGCAACATAGCGAGCTGGGGGCATAAAACTTGACCGGATGTCTTTGAAGTTTTTATCAATCGTTTTCTTAAAATCTTCAATCCTTTCTTTATAACCGTCTTTGTCACCTTGCGACAATAAGATAATCGCCCCCTCAAAGGTTTCTCTCGGATAACTCCCCTCGGCCCGAGCAAATTTGGCAATTCGTTCGTTGAAAGGTTTCAAATCTCCGCCTAAAGTTAAAAGATGCATTAAAACTTCGGTGGCATTAGAATAATTATAGTCATCGGAAAAAGTTTTTATAGCCAATTCGTTAGCCATTTTTTTGTCAATTTTATCGCCAAAGTAAGCGCCCGGACGCCAAATTTCCGCATTGTAGACATTTGCTTCACCGGTTGGCACTGTCGGCGAAAGCAAAACTAATTTGTAGTCCGTTTCATTTATAGCCAAAACCACTACTTTGCCCGGCTCTACACCACCAACAAAAGGAACTTTTTTATTACCAGCGCAAATTTCCGGATCATAACCACGAGAAGCAATATTGCAACGACCCCATTTAACCGCTCCAGTCTGTCCGACAACTGGTATTGGTGTATTAGGTTGAATTGTTAAATAAGCTTGCCGATTAAACTTAAAACCACCAGAAAGATAAACACCAAAACCAGCTTTAGGATTTTCAAATCCTTTGACTGGCGATTCAGTAAGTGGCGACATAATTACTTCTGCCGGCAAAATTAAAGCATCTGATGGAACTGTCAAAGTATAAAGAGTGCCATCAGCAGAAACGGTTGAAAGAGTCCCACCATCAGTACCAAAAGTTTTCTTAACCGATTTTGACTCGTCAATTTTAGCCGTTTTAACATCAATTACGCCCTTGTAAGTATCTTCCAAATCTTCAGTGTTGGAAGTCTGTGGCGTAACAACTTTTTTTAATGCAGAATAGCCGAACCAAATCCCCGCCCCCACAATCACTAAAATAATTAAAATTAATATTACCCAAAACAAACCTTTTTTGCTTTTGGGCTTGACCTCTGGTTCCATTTTTCCTCCTTTAAATTTTTATTGAGCCGTGTTGCTAAAACCGGTAATAAACCATTTGTTATTATCTTTTTCTAAAGTAAAAGCCCAACCTGAAGACATTTCACCCCAAGTTGGATCGTAACGAAGAACAACACTATCGCCGGTATCATTTTCCGAAATAAATTTGACCGAAGTTGGACCATCCTGAATCCCATATAACATTGGTACCCAATTATCATCTGGATATTGAGCCTTCATGTTATCAGAAAGATAAGCACGAGCTTTTTCGTAATTTACTTCTGCGCCAGGCAATGTTCCCAAAGAATATTTCATAAAATTTTCTACCACTTGCTTGGCTGATTCTTCATTAAATTGAGGTGTTGATGTTACTTTTGAAGTAACTGTTGCTGATATTTTTGGAGAAGGTGTGGCGTTACCTTTACTTTTGCCCCAAAAATAAGTAGCCGTAGCAATACCAGCAACAGCAATAATCGCCAATACAATAATTACCACAATCAAAGTGATATTACTTTTTTGGTTTACCATTTTTCCTCCTTTATTAAATAGTGCTTTAATATTATTATACTACTATAATAATATGAATGTTTTACAGAAAATAATCTCTTGCTGTCCCCGCAAAATTCGCTTCGCTCATCGCGGGGCTCACTCAAAATTATCTTATAAATGTGGCTTGCCACGAGATTATGCTTCTGTAATAACAGGATGTAATCCGTTTTACAGAAAATAATTTTTCGTGGCTCCCGGGCTTGGATTCGAACCAAGAACCTTCTCCTTCAAAGGGAGACGTCCTACCGTTAGACGACCCGGGAATACAGTTTGATAATACCATCAATCTCTTGATTTTTCAAGAAATTTAAGATATAATGAACTTACCTTAAGTAATTGAGACAGTTACTCCGACATTTCGTCGGAGAGGAAAGTCCAGGCACCACAGAGTGTTGTAGTCCGATGTTAAATCGGACCGGGGGTGACCCTAGGGAATAGTGCAACAGAAAATATACCGCTAACCGCCGCAAGGTAGGAGTAAGGTTGAAATCGTGTGGTAAGAGCGCACGCGTTTGGTTGGCAACAACCATCTGTGAAAACCCTATATGGTGCAAGTCTGGTGGGCTTCATTCATCATCAAGGTCTACTCGACCGGATGTCCGGAAGTCCAGACGCTCCCCGACGGTAAAAGTCGGGGCTCCGACCTCCGATGTTACAATCGGAGCGTCGGAGTAGATAGATGCTGTCAAAACAAAACCTGGCTTATCAATTGCTTAGGGCTTTTTTAAAATTTTAATTGGCTTATATGATTTCCTGTGATGAACGCTTGGACCTAATTTTTCTAAACATTTTTGATGCAATTTTGTGCCATAACCTTTGTGAATACCAAAATCATATCCATTTATCTTTTTATCCAACTGCCTCATTAGCTCGTCGCGATAAACTTTGGCCACAATTGAAGCGGCAGCAATAGAAACGCAATTCATATCCCCTTTAATTAAATGGAGGCAGGGGAGAGGCGAGTCAAATTTAAAACCGTCTGACAAAACAAAATCCGGCTGGACTTTTAAATTTTCCACCGCCCGCCGAAACGCTAATTGGGTTGCTTTGGTTAATTTTAATTGGTCAATTTCCTCAACACTTACTTCGCCGATCCCCCAAAGACAGGTTTTCTTAATTTTAACCGAGAGTTTCTCCCTATCGGACGATTTTAATAATTTAGAATCGCGCAAACCATAATATCTCTTATCCAAAATCACCGCCCCAGCCACCAATGGTCCCGCCCATGCGCCACGGCCAACTTCATCTAGTCCACAAATAAAATTATAACCTTGTTTCTTAAGCCTTAGTTCATGAGTATTTTTAGGAATTCGCAACCTTTTTGTCAGTTTTAACTTCGGTCCTCTCTTTTTCATAGTTTAATTATAACAAAATAAACTCTTGAGGCCGTTGAATAAAGCTTTAATTTACTCAAACTAAGATGCGTTTTGGGTAA
>CAYZMA010000026.1:0-14737 GCA_964479405.1 uncultured Candidatus Saccharibacteria bacterium | reverse complement strand
TTTGCTATTTTTTAAATTGGTAGCGTGTACGGGATTCGAACCCGTGATCTTCGCCCTGAGAAGGCGATGTCCTGGGCCACTAGACGAACACGCCATGATAGCTGACAAAGGAATTCTGGCGTCATAGGCCTTCGGCCGCGGAAATTTCTGACGAAATTATAACCGCTAGACGATGGCGCCATAATTTATTCCATCTTCTTTATGGAAAATATGCCCCCTGAGTTTCACCGTGATTTGTTTCTGTATCATAAGCTTTTTGACGAGCATTATAGTCAGCAAAAATTTCATCGCCCGTACTACTGACTAAACTTTGAACATCCTCACCACAAGAAGCCGCGTTTGGCAGTGATAAAAGAGCATCCAAAATCGCTTGCGCTCCGGAAATTGCCAAATCTTTATGACCTTCTTCATGAATAATTAAATTAGTCATATATCTTTGCCAATTTTCCGCCAGCCCCGCTTCGGCATTGCCCGGGTCTTCCCATTTAGGATAAAAGAAATCCACTTGAACACCAACTGTAACATCTTTAATATTACAACTACCGGCAACCGGTTTGTAATTATACGCCCAATTCATATAGTAGGAAGTATAGGCATCATAAGCTTCCCCGCCACTTTTAGCCCCGCATTCGTTTAACTGGTTTCTTACCTCATAAGGCGTGTAGCCATAAACTTGATAATAGTGAGTTTTGACATTTTGTTTTAATCCGGGATTATTAGTATCAATAGTAACCGGAATAGAATCCACTAATTCAAGATGTTCGCATTGAGAAGCCACGGGATAATTTTGACTTTGGGTTGTCTTGGCTGTCGGTAAAGCGGTTTTGGATGTGGCGCTACTGCTTAAATTGGGCGTAGGAATTTTGGTATCGGCGGATGAATGAAATAATGAAAGAAAAGGAAGGAGTCCGGAAAGGACAAATAATATTAATAGTATTAGACAACACCCGCCCCCTAAAAACCACCAAAGTTTATTCTTTTTTGGCTTTACTTCTTTTGTATTTTTGACTGGCTCTTTTTCTTCAGGCATACTCTCCTACAATAAAAACTATTTTTAGTTTAACTTAATTATAATCTTTAGGTGTTATTTCAAATTGTTTTTTACCAAATTCAAATACTAGTCTTAATTTGCTAAATAAACCTTCATGACCTAATATTCCAAAACCATATGGACTTATATCACTACTAAAAACTACTGGAATACTTTGAATAGTATGACCGCCAATTTCTAAATCTACCTGATGAATATAGCCCATACCATTTCCACAAATCCCACCAAACGGAAATTTTTCACCACTTTTAAGACTAATCCCAAGTTGTTCAGCAATCTCGGCATGAACTATACAAATATCTGCTCCTGTATCAATAAGCGCTTGATATGGAAAAGATTTGTTTTCAAGTTTAAAAATAACCGGCACAACCGGTTTATAAAAAATTTCATATTTTCTATAAGGAAATTTCATCCTAACAACCTATATATGACATTATTTTAGTTGGAACTTTAAAAGTAAGCGGTATTTCTTTCATGCCAAATTTCTTTTGATATTTCAAAATAGCTTTCTTTAAATCTGCATCAGCTGAAAGCACTTTTGTGCCACAAGAATTCAAAACTACCCATTGCCCTTTATAATTTTGATAAATTTTTGTTTGATCTATGACTTTCATATTTTCCTCTAGGAAAATTCCACGCCAATTTTTGCTGACTATGATTTTATTATATCACAAATTTAAAATAAATTTCCTTAAATTCTAACTGTTTTTATTATAGTCGCTTTTTTTCGTGTAACAAAGAGGGCAAATTCATAAAGTCCAAAAATCGAGCCGACATAAAAAAGATCGCCTAAAATAGTATTTCTAAAAAATGGAATCGCCAAAGTGTAGCACGAAATTATGCCTTGTAAAGTTTTTGGATACCACGGTGTCGCCACCCAAACAGCAAAGTTGGTTAAAACAAAAAAGATAATTGAACCAGCCAAAGTGGCGCCAAAAATATAAGGTAATTTTTTATGATTTCTAAGTTTCAAGCCAATCAAACCAATTAGCAAGAAACTTGAATAAATAGAAAAAGTCACCCAAAATTCAGCAAAGCCTAAAAAATAATCGGAAAAAAACATCGCCACCAGAGGCACAGCTAAAGCGTATTTTTTATTTAAATAAACACCGCCGAAAAGACCTAAAGCGGCAATCGGGGCAAAGTTCGGCAGGTGAGGCACAAGTCGCAAAACTACGGCGGCAATAATAAAAAAAATAGCCATTTATTCTCCTTAATAATATTTATTCAAATTTCCAAATGGTAGTGTCAGTGGCAAAAACTTCTTGGCTTGATGCCCCTACTGGCGAAAATTGACCATTATAATAAAACATCCAGTATTTATTATCCTGACCGCCACATATTCCAGCAATACAATTAACGAAAGTGCCTAAACCTTCGTAATTTTGATATTCAAGAGTAAAACTATTCTCCTCCGAGGCTCTCAGTAAAACTGAAAAAGCGGTATCGTTTTTTTTTAAATTTACCTTATAATTTTGCCTTCCTTGTCCATGGATTACAACATTTACTAATTCTTGAGGTGTGGGTATAGGTGTGAATGTGAATGTGGGTGTGGTATTAGCGATCGGAGCAAGAACAGGATTTGAAACAGGACTTGAAAATGACTGCTCAGATTGAACAGATAGAGTTTCAACAATTTCTTCTTTAATGATTTCTTCAGAATTGATAGACTCTTTTTTATTCTCTGAACTATTTTCAGGATTATTTTCAGTTTGAACTGCAACTCCAGACGAATTGTTAGAAAAATCTTTTTTATTTTGGGTCGGACTTTTTATCTTTGTTTTTCTTAGAAGAATTGGGCTAAAGATAATAAATAAAACCAATGCCGAACAAAAAAATATTACGATAGCATGTTTAAGACTTTTTTTCATAGTGGTTTTAAAAAAAGGTGGCACTCTCTTTTAAGAATTTGTTTTGAAAGCGCCACCGAAACGATAACAGTTTAGAAAGACATCAATCCAACAGAACAGTCTGATGTTACCAAATAATCTCGAGCATTAATGCGTGGCTCTACACCGTCAACCTCGTATTGCCAATGCCCGGAAATCCCCTCAATAGTAGTGAAGCTATTAACATCTTCAAACGAAGCCTTCCTTTCATAGACAAATGCTACTTTAAGAGCGTCAAGAACTGAACTTTCAACTGGTAAAGATACAACCCTAACCTGCTTTTGATTAAGACTAATCCTTACTACTACTTCCTGTTCAGACGAAACAACTTTGGTTTTTGTGCCACCACCACAACCACCCAGTAATACAGACGAAAAAATACCCCCGATTGCCGTTGCTATCATTTCCAGAAATTTTCGCCGGTCCAATCATCTCACCTCCCCTATTTAAAAATCAAAAAATTAAGGTTGCAAAGATAACTTTAAGTTATCAATTGAGTGCTTCCTTGTCAACTACAGATGAAAGAAATTTAATTCACACATTAGCACTTTACCGCTTTAACATGCTATAATTGTGTCGTAAATAAAGAAAGGAGCCAAATGAAAGGTTTTACCAACAACATTGAAAAAGAGACCTTGCTAAACGAGAATTTTCGCAAGGTTCTTTATACCGGAAAACACAGTCAGTTGGTACTAATGAGCCTTCTTCCCAAAGAGGAAATTGGAATGGAAGTCCACACAGACAACGACCAGTTTTTTCGTTTTGAAAAAGGTCAGGGAAAAGCTATTATTGACGGAAATGAGTATGAACTTACCGATGGCGTGGCAGTGATAGTGCCCGCCGGCGCAGAGCATAATATTATTAACACTTCGGAAACCGAAGCCCTTAAACTTTACACTATCTATTCGCCCGCTCATCATCAAGATGGTGTCGTCCGCAAAACTAAAGAAGAAGCCGTCGCCGACTCACCGGAATTTGATGGCAAAACGACGGAGTAGGAACACTAAATTTTGTTTAAATATTTGAAATTATCAAAAGTATTACCTATTATTTAAGCTCAATCTCTTTCACTAATTCTTTTAGTTGTTCTGTAACTAAATCATCTGTTAATAGTTCTTTGTGTAACTCTCTAATGTCCTCTTGGTCTAATTTGCTAAATATATTTGCCAAAAAATCAGAAACATCACTTTTATCTGATTTGCCATAATAGCAGACTCTTTCCTTGAAATCTTCAGTTTTTAACTCAATGAAACAATACAAATAACGCTGGGTAAGTTCACTTGATCGTTGACTATTTTTAGAGATCTTGGTAAAAATCTTTTTATAAAGAATTGAATGTTCTCTATCAAGTATCTTGGCGGCATAAACAATATCTTCAGTTTTTGCTAAAAAAACATAATCTTGCTCATTGTAGTTGAAAATATCTCCAAAAGTGATTATTGATGACATATTATTTGGTCCAACAGCTCAATTTCCTCTTTACTTATTTGACAGTCCTCATCATTACAAGCTAAGCTATATGGTATAGAATCTAATAAGTTGGTTTTTTGCCAAGCCGATTCTTTGTGTGAAGCGTCTTCTATATCTTTAGTTTTTTTATTACCAAATCGAATGCAGACTTTTTTAAGGGTTTCTAACTCTGCTTTTGAAAAAAGTTTTGCATCCGTTTCACTAAATTTTCTAAGTCCGATTATACGACACATATCTATTCCTTCTGGTCGCTCAACGGAAATTATATCAGCTAATTCAGAATTATCAATGTCATCAGAAGCAGTATCAACTAAATTTTTTACAGCTGATGGTATAGGTCCGTGCTCTAAATTGACATAATTATCAAATGTTATTGGAGCTCCATATTGCTTTATATGCATAAAATCAGCAAAGTAGAACAGTTTCATTAATTTAACTTTGCCTAAAAACTTTGGATCAGTATAAGTACAGAAATATAAGATTATAGATTTTAATTTTCTGATAGGTATTTTCATTTTTCCTCTTGATTTGTTGAAGTATTAAATTATACCTCAAATATATATCTAAATCAATAGTTCTGTATATTTTGCAGTTCAATTTAAGTATAGCACAAGTTGACAAACAATATGCAGAAAAAATCAATCAAAAAGAAAAAAAATCTAAATTTAAGCGCGATCGCGGTATAATTTAAATATTAATACTTTAACGGGTTAATTAACTAACCATTTTAACGACGACCGCATTCATTTTGGTTAGTTAGTTTTTAGAATAAAAAAATAGTTAAATCTTTCCTTAGAGAGAAAAGCAAGATCTAATAATAGTACCACTGTTACTTATAGACTGTAATTGTTTTTAAGCCTATATTGCCAGCGGCGTCATAGGCTTTTACTTGAATTACGTGCGATCCCTTGGATGCCGCTCTAACATCCCAGTTGTAGGAAATAGAAGATTGAGCGACACTACTCTTTATTGCACCGTCAATATAAAGTTCCATTCTAACTACCTTAATATTATCGGTGGCACTGCTATTAATAGTCATATAGTGTCTGCTAAAAAAGAATAGGTAGCGACCAATATTTTTGGCGCCATCGACCGGACTTGAAATCTTTACCACTGGTGAGATTGTATCAGATGATACCGGCGGTGTTGATGTAGAAGTAGGAGTGGAGGTGGGGGTAAAAGTTAGAGTTGGCGTTGGGGTGAAAGACAATGAAGGTTGAGGAGACAGTGGAGCGTGCGTAGGACTGGAAGTCGAGGTGGGTGTCAGAGTAGGAGTGGAAACAGAAGAAGGTCTAGGTGAAAGCGAAGAAGGTCTGGGCGAAAGTGGCGGTGGGGTCGGCGAAATTGATGAGGCAACTGAGCTGGGTCTAGGAGACAAGGCAGTGTCTGCACCAGTAAATGGAGAAGAAAATCGTCCATTACTGACCCCGTAAGCAATTAGACCCATTACAACTAAAGCAACGATCATTACACTTATAAAGATAATTTTTTTACGCGTGTTCATTTCTTACTCCTTTTTTAAATTATATATTTTCAATGAATTGGTTCATGGCTCCCTGTATCTGGTAATTTTCGAAAATTATTAACGGATTTTAAGTATTGGGAATCGGTTAGACAAAAAAAGGCGATGCTAAATAATCACTATGGCAGGATATCTACGACAATATTCTAACCTGAAGGAATAAACATATGCAGTAATAATAAAATTACCCACAATAAACCGCTTATGTAAATTATTAATGCTATAATATTTATTATTGTGGTTAATGCACTCTTAACTTTTATATCTAGAAAGAACGACATCGATAGTATTAAACCAACAACTGATAAAATTCCAATCAAAAATGATGACAAAAAATAGAGGCCAAGAGCTCCATCGCCTTCAAATGGGATCAAAAAAATACTCATTAATAGCAAAATTATTATAGCAAGAATTACGATAGGTTTTAAGGAATACGGTTTTTTTACTGGTGCAGCTATATTCGTTGTACTCAGATTATTACTAATAGGTTGTTCTACCATTTTTTAGGTAAGATTACTGAAATTACTAGCGGCATGGGGTTTAAATATTTTTTTAATTTTAAATATGGTTATTAGTAAAGCAACTATTATTATTACAATCAGAAGGATCAAGCCATAAGGTAATGATTGACTCGTATAATCTTTTGATAGACAACCATATCCTGTTCCACTACAAAATGAAAAAAATACAATAGCGTAATCAATAGGTGTTTGAAGTAAAAATATTAAAATATAAAGCACAGCTTTGGCTGTTTTATTCGATCGCGATTCTAAATTATTTTGACCAACTGGCTGTGGTTGATTCATAATTTCCCTCCATTATTATATTATCACAATTTTTTGGTTTCTCCCGGGCTTGGATTCGAACCAAGGTTACGAGGACCAGAACCTCGCGTACTACCGCTATACGACCCGGGAATATTTTAACTTTTCCGATACAATTTTAAATAAAGATCAAAGGGGACGGCGAAAAAGGCTTCGGCGTAACCGGAAATTTTATTAATCTCCGCCCTGTATTGATTCAGTCCTAAAATGGCTTTGTCGTATCCGCGCGATCTAATCTGCGATTCGTGCGCTAAAATTGCTTCTCTTTTAGTTTTAATATACAAGGTAATATCTACTAGCCGATTTACTAAAATGGGTGTCCAAATTTCATATGCCCAAATTTCAGCTTTTTGGACTTCTTGTAAATTTTGATAAGCATTAATAAAAATTTCGTTGACTACCCTGTGATCGCCGTGATTATCTAAAAAAGAAGGTAAAAAGATTATATCAGGTTTAATTCTCTTAATCAAGTCTTGTAAAGCGCGAATTACCGATGTGCCAGATGCCAATTTGCCATCAGGATAGCCCCAAAAAACTAGCTCATTTATCCCCAGTATTTTAGACGCCATTTCGGTTTCAGTTTTACGCCGAGAAATTAAACTTTCATCTTTTCTAGGCAAAACACCCAGTTCTTCACCAGCGCCACGACCTTCTGGCACTCCGCCCGAGCCATCGCAAAAATAAGCCACCGTCACTTTTGTCCCGGCGGTGGTCATTTTTTTAATTGTTCCGCCTAAACCAAAAGCATCATCATCCGGATGCGGCGAAAGAACCAAAGCATTTTTAAATTCTAATTTGGGTTGACTAAGGTGAAGATCAAATTTAGTTGCCGCAAAAAAACTTGAAAAACCAAGAGCCTTGCGAAGAGCAACTAAACTAAGTCCTGTTTTGAGCAACCTTTTCATAAATTCCTTCCGTTTCTTCGATGAGATCTTTTAAGTTAAATTTAATTTTTGCCTCTTCCTCGCCCAATTGACCCATTTTTTTAGCTTTTTCCGGATCGCGAATTAAAGTTATAATAGCATTAGCTAGAGCCGGGGGACTGCCCGCTTCTACCAAAAGACCAGATTTGCCAGTTGTAACAACTTCAGGAATACCACCCGTATTGGTGGCAACTACCGGCAAACCCAAATCCATTGCTTGAACAATAGCTAGCCCAAAACTTTCCGAAATTGAAGGCTGAACATAAATATCAAAATTAATCATTTCGTCTTCAATTTCTTTAACAAAACCGGTAAAAATAACCGATTTATCAAGCTTCTTTTTTTTCACCAATTCCTTCAAATGATCCTTGTAAAAACCTTCACCCACCACTACCAGCTTTGTCCGCGGAAATTCTTTAAGAATTTTTGGCAAAGCCAAAATTAAATGTTGAATCCCTTTTTGCAAATTCAAAGTGCCAACTGTGCCTAAAGTAATATCTTTGTCGGAAAATATTTTGGCTTTCTTTTTAGATAATTTGATGGCATTATAAATAACCGTAATTTTTTCCGCCCGGGAAACTTGACTTCCGACCATAAAATCTTTGACTGCTTGGGAAACAGCAATATTTTGTGTAGTGAACATATCTAAAAACCACATTCCCGTCACTTGTAAAATATTTTCCAAATGCGAAGACAAATGGTAGTCTTTTGTCCAAAGATGTTCAGTATAAATTAAAGGAATTCTTAAACCAATTGACGCCAATCTCCCCAGTGAACCAGCGCGAGTGCCATGAACATGAATCAAATCTGGTTTAATATGTTTGATATTAGCTCTTATTTCTTTGATTGATTTAATATCTAGCTTAGAGTGCATCGGGACAATATATAAATTAACCGATTCTTTAAGAGTTTTAATTTCTCCTGCCAATGGCCCGGGTGGACAAATTACAAAAAGTTCAAATTTTTTGTAATCAAAATTTTCCAAAAGCGTCAATAAATGCCGTGGCGCTCCCGCCAAAGTCGCATCACCGATTATTTCTAAAATTTTCTTTTTCATAATTTATAATTATAGTGTTTGGAAATTTCCGCGACAAGTATCAACTTGTCTATTATTTCCAAAACTTTTAGCTTCATAAGTCTATTTTAGCACAAATATTGTTATAATAAAACTTTTAATATTGCTCCAACCAAAACCAGAGGCCAGAGGGGACGGTTCTCTTTTACTCTGTGATTTTGTTATTTTTAGCATTACTTAAAATTTTTATTTAAAATGATACTGTGTTTTTTGACTTTCATGATATTGCTGATAAGAAGATCCCCATACATTTTTCGAGTAATTTTTAGCCACGACTTCCTCTACTAACATATCTTGGTAATTCTTTTGACGACTTAGATTATCTTCTCCTAGTTCCTGATAAAAAATATCTTCTGTAATTAAACTATTTGGCAGTCCTTCCACATAATATAAATAGCTGGAATATTTGTAGTCCTTTAGCTTTTCTATTATTTCTTTTCTTACAGGATTAAGCTCAATGTATTTTCCGCACTGAATAAAATATTCGTCTTTACCAACCGGCTGACTTTTAAAACGGTCCTGCCAAAAATGACCAACCCAAGTATATTTCCTGTGATAGTAATGGAAATACGCAAGGTTTAATTTCTTCATAAAATTAGAAAAATCACTTACTTTATTTGTTTTTACTAACATATGCACATGGTTTGGCATTAAACAATAATGATAAAGGTCAAAAGGATGTTTTATCTTGTATTTTTTAATTAAATTTAAAAAGTATAAATAATCTTCGTTTTTTCGAAAAACGATATTTTTATTATTACCACGAGTCATAATATGATAATAACTTTGCGATAAAAGTAAGCGCGGAGGTCTTGGCATATCTTTATTGTATATGTGTTTTTTAATTTTAACAAATATACTGATTAAAAGAGAACCGTCCCCTTTGGACTTTGGCCACTTAATTATTTGACGCCCAGCGAAGTTATGAGTAATGTATTAAATACAGAGTGTTGCTCTAAATTCTAGAACTTATCAAAGACTAGGATCCACCTCGCGAAATGGATTATATACTTGTACTCGGCGATGGCTCTTCTTGATGATTAATCCACCAGTCGCACCCCTTATTCCTGTCATGTTTAAGAATTTTTTCCCTGATTAAAGATAAATTCCGACGTTCATTCGCTCCAGCCCACCCAGAATTAACTGCCATAAAAATATCGTAATTGTTATCTCGAAAAACTTTTTGGCAATTTTCCGGAAGACAATAGCGTGAAAGTTCTCCAATGTTTGGTATATTTAAATATTTGCTTGTACTTACATAATCGTTAATTAATTGATATTTTTCTTCATCTGTTTTACATTTATCTATTGGCGCCGGTAAAAAAGTGCCTACAGGGTGTTCAAAAGTTGACCAATAAGTTCCCTCTCCGCCTAAAAACGCAACAAGACGAGCGTATGATAGCCCTGCAACCTCTGCTAGTTTTATACCGCTAGCAACCTTCTTTTCGGCCAAACGAATCATAGTTCCCCTTGGATCATTTAGATCAATTAGTTTCACAATATCCAAAATTTCTTCCTTGGGCTTATCTTTAATTATCTCAAATAAAAACCATGCACCAGGGTCGCCATGCTTATAATGAGTGCTATGATATTGAATAACCCCCAAATTTTTATCTTCACCTTTTTTAGAATAATCTCCATGTTCTGTTTGGTAATTATAACGGTAAAATTTATCCCAATCCCCAGTAGATTTTAAACCGATAATTCTTTGAAACCAAAGCCAATCAAATGGCTCCTTAAGATAAGGGTTAATACGATAGTGTTCTTTGTCTGTAATGCGATATTTAAAAATTCCCTTCCCACCAAAATCATCTTCATTTCCTAACTCCGCCCGAAAAAGTGCTCTGTCAATTTTATTCCATTTTTCTTCCAAAACAAAAACAGGATTTTCCATTATCTCTTTAATCGATCTTAATATGTTATCCGTATTACCATGCAGGTTATCCTCTAAAAAAGCTTGTGCAGTTTCATCGTCTCTATTTAAAAGTTGTACAAACCATCTGCCAAGATTATCTTCAGTACCACTAGACCAGTGACACGGCGGTATTTCATCTCTATGGTCAATTGCCCCCTCCAATCGCTCAATATCAATAGACTCTGCAAATTTAGATCTAGGTAATTCTGGTATCTTATGTTTACCATCTTTAAATGTCATTGACCGTCTATATGGTGCCACCACGGCTATATATGTATAATTTTTATCTTCCGATTCTGCACCTAAAATATTATTATTTATTTCTATTATTTCTAATTCTTTAGTTCGCTCTGGTTTTTCTTCTTTGATATCATCCAACGGCTGGCCGGAACTGATACTACTGGAAACCGGTTCGTCTGGCGCAAAATAAGTTTTCGAATCATCAATTCTTTCGCCCATTTTTCTCCTATAAAAGCATAATGCAAATACTCAAATTAAAAAGCTTGCATTAGCTTGTTAATTTTCTTATATATCTTATTTAATAATAGTTAGGATGGATAGTTAGATAGTTAGGGGACGGTTCTCTTTTTAAGGTAAGATTTGTTAAAACTACGAATTCAATAATTCTATCCCTGCTTTAATACGATTTAAACTTTCCTCTTTACCCAAAGCCTCCAAAACTTCAAAAGCGCCCGGGGAGGCAGTTTTTCCAGTTAATGCCACTCGAATCGGCCACAAAACTTCACCAGCCGAAAGAGAATTTTTTGTCGCCACCGCTCTAAGAAGTTGCTCCAAAGAATCTCTGCCAAAATCATTTTCTTCTTCAAGATATTTTAACGATTCCTCTAAGGCATTTTTAGTTTTTTCCGGAGTGCTACCTTTTGGCACAATAATATCTTGGTAAGAGGAAGGTTGCTTAAAGATAAATTCAGTTTGTTCGGGTATTTCTGAAAGATTTTTTAATCTTTCCTGCACTAAAGATAAAGCAACCATAAATTTATTGCCATCTTTAGTTATTTCATTTTTGCCCAAAAAATCAGATGCCATTTTAGCTAAATCGCCCATAGACATTTTTCTAATATAATAACCATTTAGAAAATCCAATTTTTTCTGGTCAAAAACCGATGGACTTGTGCCAACATTTTTAAAGCTAAATTCATTAATTAATTCTTGCAAAGCCCAAAACTCTTTGCCTGAATCCGCCGCCCAACCCATTAAAACCAGAAAATTAATCATTGCTTCCGGCAAATAGCCTTTTTTCATAAAATCTTGCGTTAACGAAGTTGGGTTCTTGCGTTTGGAAAGTTTTGTCCTGTCAGGATTTAAAATTAATGGCAAATGACCATATTCGGGAATTGTAAAATTTAAAGCTTCGCCCAAAAGAATTTGACGGGGGGTGTTGGAAAGATGATCTTCGCCCCGAATAACATGAGAAATTTTCATTAGAAAATCATCAATCGCGCCACAAAACATAAAAGCGGGCGTGCCATCTGATTTCATAATAATAAAATCGCCAAAAAGACTAGTATCAAATTCTACATTGCCTTTAATCAAATCTTTAAATTTGATTTTTTTGGACTCAATTTTAAATCTAATTGCCGGCTTGCGACCCTCGGCTTTAAATTTTTCAATTTGATCTTCGGTTAAATTGCTACAACGACCGCTATATTTTGGTGCTTTCTTTGCTCGCGATTGCTCTTCCCGTTCTTTTTCTAATTCTTCCGGTGTGCAATAACAATAGTAGGCTTTTTTTTTGCCTAAAAGTTCTTGGGCATATTTTTTGTAAATTTCCGAACGCTGACTTTGACGATATGGACCGTAGCCATCGCCCCGCTCCGGACCTTCGTCCCAGGAAAGCCCAAGCCAAATTAAGCCATCGGTAATATCATCAATATATTCGTCTTTGGATCGCTCTTTGTCGGTGTCTTCAATCCTTAAAATAAACTTGCCTTGTTTTGAGCGAGCAAAAAGCCAGTTAAATAAAGCCGTATGAGCCGTGCCAATATGCAACGACCCGGTTGGACTCGGTGCCAGTCTAGTTCTAATTTCTTCGTTCATTTATCACCTCTTTTCCATTTTAACTTTCTTGGACGGCAGATTCCAGATGGTCTATTTTATTACTATTGTCAATTGCCACGACATCAATTCTAACAGTTTTTTTGGGATATTTTTGCCAAAGAGCTTTGGCTAATTGAATTAATTTCCGTCTTTTTTTCAAAGTTATCATGTCGGCAGCCCTGCCAAAACTTTCATCAGATTTAGTTTTTACTTCCACAATCACTAATGCATCCTGATTACAAAACAAGAGATCAATTTCACCGCAAAAAAGTTTAATATTTTTACCAACAAATTTATAGCCCTTCTTTTCAAGGTATTCTAAAGCAAGATTTTCCCCATATCGGCCGAGTGCTTGACGATTATCCATAATCAATTCTGATGGTTATTTTTTATCTTCTTTTTTTTCTTCTACTTTATGAGCCGAAACCGCTTGTTCAAATTTCTTTTCAAGTTGTTCTTTTTCTTTAGCTTTTTCTTCAAGCTTTTTTTCCGCTTCTATTTTCTTTTCCTGTTCAATTTTTTCTATTTCTTCTTCAGCAACCGCTTCTTCCCACATCTTGTAATCTTTTTCTTCGTGGGCTTTTTTAGCTTTTTTGCCCACTAAACCGCGAACAAAATAAAGTTTTGATTGCCTAACCGGGCGAGATTTTATTTTTTCAATTTTAGTCACCAGTGGCGAGTGCAAAGGAAAAATTCTTTCCACCCCAATACCGGAAGAAATTTTTCTTACTGTAAAACTACCATTAAGACTTTTACCATTTTTAAGTGCAATACAAATTCCCTCAAAAGCCTGAATTCTGGTTTTTTTACCTTCGGTAATTTTAAAGGAAACCCGAATTGTATCCCCCGGCTGAATTTGAGGAATATTTTTTTTACCAAATTGTTTAGTTAATTCTTGTAATTTCATTTCGCTTTTTATTTTAGCATAAGAATGAAAAAAAGAAAAGCCCCGGACAAAGTGCCGAGGCTTTATTGTTGGGATCGATAGCTAACGAACTCTTGAATTCGTTTATTAATGGGGAAAGGTTTATCTTCTATCAAGGCATTCATGTAGCCCAGAGTTAAACTTTCCAACCCGTTAAATTCGGGCGGTGGTTCAATCTCGTGGAAGCATAAGATATTATATATTGTTCTGAATTTATTGCTTCTTCTACGATTCCGACTGGTGAACCAAACAAACTGATGATCACCATATCCGAGTCTAGAAGAAACATCGTCAAAGGCTTGAGCCGTAACATGCTCCCACAAATGACCAAGATCGCCAGCAGTTCCTTCCGCCATCTCTTGAGTAAAATCCTTATTACTTCCGCAAGTAATTCCGCCACCAGAAGATGAGAGTTGAGGAAATTCTTTCACAACTCTTCTTACTATCTCTGGATGTTCGGAAATTTGTTGAAGTTCAACTGACAAATTCACTGCGATCTTGATTGACCTGTACCAAGCAAACTCTTCCCCCACAATTTTTTTTAAGGAGGAAGGAGTTGGTCGGTATTCGCTTGTAGCTAGTAGATTTAGGGCGAATCTCCTTAATGCCGCCATCTCCTCACCTCCTATTGCTTCTTTTTCATCCTTTTCTGACTACTGCATTTTGTCTAGAACCTGACGATACAAAGCCCTCTTTTCTGGGTTACGAGCAACAATAAGCTTGACCTGATCGGCCGTTTCAGCTCCAATTGCTTTTCGCGCAGCAGTAATGGCTTTTGTACGACGCCCTTCTCGTCTCTCATTCGGACTTGAGCCGTTAGAAATACTCTGACTAAAATAACCACCAGAGTGAGAAGGGTGCTTCTTAACATCATCTCCTCTCGGCATTGCAAACCCTCCTCTCATGCCGAAGTTAGAATAAGGAACCAACCATTTGTCACGTTATCACCTCCTTGTGAACCTTGAAAATCAAGGTACTATTAAATTGCGCTATTAGTATAGCACCAGTAGGAGAAAAAGTCAAATCTAAATTAGGAGGCCGTTGAATAATAAGGCATTTTATTTGTCCTGATGACAAGGTATAAT
>CAYZMA010000025.1:308-15435 GCA_964479405.1 uncultured Candidatus Saccharibacteria bacterium | reverse complement strand
TTTTTAAATGACTAAATGGCTGTCCCATAGTTATATTTTAGCTGACTCAATGCGAAGGGGTTGACAAATTCTGCGATTTAGGTTAAAATAACAGCAACAAATTGATAATTAATCCGGAGTTTAAGCTTCGGATTTTTATGTCAGTTTGATTATCATACCGCAAATTATTTTGCGGAGCACCTTGACAACTATGGGAGGATATAAAACAAAAATAAATCTGAATTGTAGTAACTTTTTGGGAGAAATCACGGATGATAACCAAAAAGGTAATCTAAGAAATCGAAAAAACAATGGAGGTTTTTCTGAAATGAAGTATTTAGTGTTGATATTTCTGTTTCTATTAGTTTCTTCTTGTACAAATGCTGACTATAGAGCATTGCAATACGGTGATATGGTGACATGTAGTGAAAGTATTGTTATAGGAGAATTTACTGATGATTTCAGTACGTGGGATGATTGCTTCTATATAAAATCACCGGATAGCCCAAACGGCATAAGGGTGAAAAGCCAATATTATGCTTATGAAGGCGATGTTATTAACATCATTGGAATGATGTCAACAAATTCAGCAGGTCAACCAGAGATCCTTGTCTATGATTATGCGAATTTGGCCTCCGGCTATCCAATGTCGCGAGCCTATGGCATCAATCTTAAAGATCTTAACTATAAGATTGCGCCAAAAGGTTCTTTGGTCCGGGTATGGGGAAATGTGACCGAAGAGAGTACCCAGCAATATCCGCTGATTGATTATTTCAAGATGTCAGATGGACCAAAAAAACCAACTGATAATCCTGAAAAATATATCAAAGCATATGATTCTTTTCACCCGCATACTCCTGAAGACGGCACGTTTGCCATAACAGGCATTTTGGACACCGAAAATGGTGAACCGGTCATCTATCAGTCTTATAATGGATTTGATTTGCAATCACCACGAGGACCTGGAAGATTTAATTTGTCAGGTAAACTAATCGTTGATCCGCTAGCTTCGGGTTTAAACGCAAAATTTTATTCTGACAATGCTTGTATTAGCACTGTTGTCCTTGATGAAAATGGCGAAGCAAATTATACACTTTCGTTGCCAGAAGGAATAATAGCAACAAATATTTGTATTCCGGGATATCATTCACAGCTAGTCTGTGGAGACATAAGTCATGATTATAGCAATATAGAGATCAAGGACTTTTACCAGACGTACCTCAATATCCATGTCACGCCTAACTCTGACCGGGTATCACCCGGACAAAGCAAACTTATAGTTGCAACCTGTTTGGATACCGAAGGGAAATTGGTTCCCGGAAGAAACATCGAGTGGTATTCGAAGGCTGGGACAATTGTTTCGATTGATGAGAAAACAGATGCCAATGGAGTTGCGAGAGCAACTTACATAGCGGGGACAAATAAAGAAGCAGATATTGTTTCTGCCTCAGTCGAATATTATGGCATTGGAGGTGCTTGGGTATTTATAGCTAATCCGGGCGATCCTAGAGTAATAATTAACTATCCATATGACGGCGAAGATTTGAGTGGAGTAATTCCATTGGATATATTTTGCGACGATATGGATATAGTTGATTCACTTAAGGGCATTGCGAATCAGGAACTCTTAGTTGACGGCATAGTGCGGGGAATTTTCTTTATAAATGAAGAAGATAAAGTTTGCACATTTGACACATCAGTGTTGTCGAATGGGCTACATATCCTACAAGCCAGAGTGACTGATCATAATGGCAATAGCACCGAATCGAACAAAGTATTGGTAAATACATACAACCGAGTCTCGGCAGTATCGCTGAATAAAACCGAGTTATTTACCAATAGCGGCGAACCCCTAGTTTTTAGTGCAAAAACAGATGGGACTACCCGTATTGCTATTATAAATTGTCGGGACAATAGTATTATTTCAGACAATTATGTTTCAGGTGATATCAATATCACTTGGGACGGTAAGATAAACGGGGTAACTACTCCCGGTATCTATAAAATCGAAATCTACGATGACTTGACATACCAGTATAGTGCGCAAGCCGAATCAATTAAAACCAACTACGGTTTTGGCTGGAATATTCCATCCAAAATTAAAGCTTCTTCGGAAGTTGATCCTGAAATACTGGATAATAACTCCAGTCTATATTTTACTGTTACTCCCGACTGGGGCAGCGCATTAATTTGCGGTATTTTGCGGGGAGAGCCTAAATGGTCCAAGGATTGCACTATCGAGGAAATGATTGCCGTAATGGACGCGTGTTTAAAAAAACACGTTTCATTTAGGTGTATTATCGATCCGATATGGGCGTCTGCCATGGATAACAAAACCAAGCCAGCCCATTACCGATATGGTATGGATTATTGGCTGCCCGACCAGACAAGATATTTTTATCTGTCTGCTCATGCTACGAATCAGCTGGATATTGACGGAGTATATAGAACATATATTCATTTCGCTGATGGGAAAAAGGTCGCCGGGGATAGCAGTTGGATACTTACGGGTGAAACCCCGTTAATATATCATGCTTTTTCAAATCTCGATCTTCTAACTGGATATATGCAGATTGCTCAGGGAAATTTCTGCTATAGTGCCGGGTGCTGGACAGTACCGGATTATAGTATCGCAAAAGGGCTCGGTATCCGTAGGGGCTATCTTAACGGGTGCTACATTGGTTGGAAAGCAATGTATAGACCGACCAATATTGCCAACGGAACCGGTTGGACAAAGGGTCTGTGGAAACGGTTGGCAAATGGTATGAGCGTTTCTCAAGCAATTGACTCTTTAGACAAGTCAACGGATATCTCAGAAGTGGGACTAATGAGTGGTGCTTTACGTATAGTAGATGATGAGTCAGCTACTATCGCGTGGTTATATTGAAAAGGAGGATGTTATGAAAAAGAAACATATAGGTTATATTATTGGCGTCGCTGTTCTGGTGGCATTACTGATATGGGCGATTATCCCATCGTTCCGTCACCGGACTGAATATTACTTCATGAATCAGTCGCTGAACGAGGTTCGGTCTTTGGCCCCAAAGGATATTGATTACATCGATGCTGTCTGGATGTGGGGAGGAGTGAAAATAGTCAGGATTTATAAACAATCCGAGTTTTTGCTCTTTCTGTCTATTGTAAAATACGATTTATATATGGGCAAACACGAAAGAGGCAAACCGCTTGGATCAGACAAGATCGTTATCCATCTTAAATCTGGAGAGACAATTGATTTGAACTACTGGTTTTCACCCAAACAAAATGGCAAAAAGCTGGTAAGTCAAACAGTGAGATCAAGGGGGAAATTTAAACCCTTTATAATGAGTATAGTCAATTCCAAGTAAGTTAGTTACTTTCAACCCCGTCATCCTGGCGGGGCTTTTTTATTGATTTCTTTTTCTAAGAATTAAAAAGATGACCACTTCAGCGACAAAAAGCGAGGCAACTATAATAATAATGATTGTTTTCCAATTCCAACCGGTGTTTGGTTTGGTGGCGGTTGTATTTGACGGACTTGGTGTAATTTGATCAAAAGAAGTTGTTGTTTGTGGTGTCGATGTCAATGCGGACGTTGATGCGGGTGTGGGTGTTGAAGTTATGGTTGGTATTGTTGGTATCTCTGGTGTGCTGTTGTCTGGGGTTATCTCTGGAGTCATCACATTTACTTCTGTTGGTGTTGGTTCAGCTGTTGTGGGTGTAGGTTGAACCGTAATATTAGGTGAAGGAGTGCTTGTTTTTTTCTTACCAGGACCACCAATATCAGGAGTTGGAGTATTACTAGGGGTAGGAGTAGGAGTAACATTAGGCGTGGCACTAGGAGTGGCACTAGGAGTTAGAGTAATAGCAAATGACGAGCTATTATTGATGGAACTTATTTCTGTTAGATTATCGGCTGATCCACCGATTACTTTAACATTGTCAAAGCTTAAAATGCTACTGCCGGCACCGACCGCTTTAAATTTAACCGAATAGACTAAAACATTATTGGTGGTACAGCCAGGTGCGCTCAATGAGGTACGAACAATACCTTGATCATTTAAAAAACTTTCTCTTGGAAAAGAAAAGACAAAAGGTTTTTGCGGGTCTAATGGAATAAGATTGTCATCAGCTGGTGAAATGTTAATTGAAACGACATTAACTAAACTGGGCGTGAAATTGATATTAGATTGTACGCCACAAACATTATTACCGTTAGGATTTAAATTAACATCAACCGTAAATTCAGATTCAATTACTTTGTCAGTTGTTTGAGAAAAAGATAAAGTGACTGCTTGTCCACTGTCAGCTCCAAATTTGAATAAATTTAGTTGATAAATTACCAATAAACTTGCCAAAATTAAAGCACCGATTATTAGGCCGAAGGCAATTTTTTGTTTTTTGTGCCATTTTCTATACCATTTTTTTAATTTCATACCCACCTCATTATTATTATATCATAATTACTATATCATAAATCTTGCCTATTTCCCCCAATTGGCCATGATATAAGCAATATCAGTTAAGTCGGTTTTATTGTCATTATTAAAATCAGCTAAATAATTTGTCGGCACACCCCAATTGGCCATAATATAAGCAATATCAGTTAGATCAATATTTTTATCGTCATTAACATCTCCCATTTTGTATCTTGTCAGATCAATACTAAGCGGGTCGGATTGATTGCCAATATCATCGGTGCCAATGATAGTGATATTATTTTGACCTAAAGCTAAAGTTATGTCAGTGGTCCAAGTATTGTTTTGATTGTCCAAAGTCGCTTCTTGACCATTGACTAAAACATGGGTTACGCCAGCCGATTTAGCGCCGGAAATACGATAAGTTTGTTGGTAGGTAATAGGGTGGGCTAGAGCAGTGACTGGCTGGTCTGGTTTGACAACAATAATATCGGTGACGGAAATTTTTAGAGCAATGTCAGAAGGAAGATTGGTAACAGGTATAGTTAAATTGGAATTAACGGTAGTAGCTTCTTTAACCAAGCTAGCAGAATTATCAACCACTCCGGTAGTAGTATTCCACCATTCTAGTTTATATGTTCCGTCCTTCATATCGGGGATAGTGACATTGCCCGAGACGGGAGGGGGGATATTGCCATCCACGACATTTTTCCAAGTATATGGCTTGTTGTCTATCCAGAGGTGAGCCTTGTCGGCTTTGCCATTTGTTACCTCTTTTTGACCCCAACCGCGCAAAGTTGATGAAGATGTAGTCAACTCGGCATCTGCGTATTTACTATTAGAGAGGTCAATGCCAGCCATAAAGTTCTGATAAGCTTTGCCATAAGTAATAGTTTTACCTCTAATATTATTAGTCCACCAATACATATCAATGATCCCGAAAGAATTAATTTGCGACCAGATAAGTTTCTTGAACCAAATCAAATTTGTGTCATTCACTAAGAGAGGATTCTCTAAGATAGGGTTAGTGGGATCAGAATAACCAACCTCTCCGCGGATAAGCGGTTTTTTTATCATTTTAGTAGTATTGTTTCCAATCATTGTGCCCAATGAATAATTTGTAAGAGCGGAGTCATAATCAATTCTCTCTGAATCAAAATTTCCGTTCGGAAAAAAGTCTTTACCGTCTGCGTTATCAGAAATAGAAAAATCATCAAAATAGACTGTTCCGGTAAGCATCTCGTAAGACATAGGGGAAAAGAGCGCATAATGATCATTTGGTCCAGCCGTAAAGCTACTTTGCCAGTCTGTCCATGCGTAAGTGCCGCTAAAAGTGCCTTGGGAAATCATATTAGTTGTAGTCTGAACACCGCCAAAAGTTTCCTCGAGCCAAAGACGAACAGACGGCGGTTTCGTAGAATTAGCATTTAAAACAACATTTTCTCCCTTAAGTTTTGCTTTTACGGTATATGTGTGTCCCGGAATAATGGGTATTTGTTGACTAGTCGTGCCAACAAGATCGGTTGTACCGGTAGCAATTATCTCTACACATCTTGGCGCTGAGTTGCATACCTGTAAAGAATTGGTTTCCCCTGCTTGCCAACCAAAAACATACTGCCATCTTGTCCCCGTGGTCTGGCCGACATATTGATGCAAGTCAACATAACTATAGCTCGGCGGGTTAAATTTACTCCATAAGTTAATGAAGTCATAACCTACTATACTAGAACTGCCAGCGTTAGGAGACCAAACAGAGGTAGTGGTTAAATGTTTATTTATATCATTATTATTGAAATATTGAGCGAATGCTTCCAAGGCGTTTCCGTGGTTTCCATCTGATGGATTGCCTTCGTTCATATACTCAAATGAGTGAATATTGGTGGCATAACCATATCTTGCGATCGCATACCGCCACATATAAGTTTGGTAAACTCTGTTGGCTGAAGTTGGGTTGGCAAGAAAGAGATCTTCGCTCCGACTTTTCGTAGCTGTGCCGTTAGGATTGATACCGGAAAAAACTCTGTCCTGTTTTTCGCCCAGTACAATTTTCAGATAAATATTATCTTGCCTTGTTAAATTTACTTGATAATCCGCCTTCCATGCTTCTACTTGGCTGATGTATTTGTATGAATTAAAATCCGGCTTAGCTAAAAGTTCTGGACCGAGAGTGTTGTCTTCAAGCACCTCTCTAACAGAGAAGTCTGTTAGATAAGCATTTCCGTCAATAGTATCATATAGTTTGGGACGTAAATTTATAGAATTTAAAAAATTATAGGTGTCAAAGGTTGAAACTACGGCTGAAAGTTCTGTCCAATCAGTATCCCCGCTTAATTTTTGGGTTAAAGGTGCGCCAAAAAAATTACCGTTAACTCCACCGTCGGTCTTTAGGGCAATGCCGTAATCCCCAGTTCCACTCAAAGCAGAAGTTTTAATCTGGGTGCTTATACGGTAACGAGAGTTATTCTTAACTTGGGCCGTAACAGAAATATTGCCAGTATGACTTATGCCCATCTCATTTTCGGAAAAAAGTTCACCCGGTTTTGCATTTTCATTAACGCCATAATTCAAACACATCGGATTATAACCAAAGAAGCATCCTTGTCCGCTGCCGCCAAAAACAACCGGTCCCTGCGAACCTTGCCACCAAGGTCTAATCAAGTTTATGCCCTGATTGACCATACCTGCATATATGGAATCCATTTCGGCTGGATCTTTGGTATCATCATTTAGGCCGACAAAATTTAGATATTTATTGTCATCGCCTACGAAATACCTTGAGTCGTCCGCGCTGACCCGGACAAAACCATGATTTTCGGTGTTTTTTACCTCATTGAGGGCCAAAAAGGTGTTTTGATCAGACGTATAGCTTGTGCCGGAACGGTCGGTAACTCGTATTTTATATTTCCAATTTCCGTTTGTCGGCGCTGTAAAGCGGACTTTCCAGACAGGATTTCCTTTCGGATAAAGCCAACTTTGGCCTGCGATTTTGGTTTTGTCATAGTCGTAGTCTTGATAGTAAAAACCCGGTTGAGTTTTTTCTGTTTGCCAATTGTCGTTTGAAAAAATTCCATCAACAGAAATACCAACTTTACTTGGTACCGGTTCTTTGCCATCTCCCCGGCTGGCAATATTTTCAGGGGTGTTGGAAGCGGGACTTTCTTCATAAGGCCAGTAGGGATTGACATATTTTTGACCGGTATCCTCCCAATATTCCTGCCAGTTGCCTGTTTCCGGCTTTGTGTCAATATTATACGCAATTTGTTCTTGCCAATATTCGGAAGAAGCATAATCGGGCTCCAATATGACCATATTGCCGTCACCGACTTTTTGCCAATAAGCTCCTCCACCTTGTGAGCCCGGTTTGTTGTTAGCGGTGGCTTCAGAGCTGGTAGGATATTTATATTCAAAAATTAAATCATTATCATTTCTTATTCGATCGTTTAGATTATAAGTTGTTCCCGCGATCCAATTTACCGGAGTGTTTTTAATGCTTTTATAAGCCTTGTTTTGATAAATCACTACTGTATCGGGTTCGTATTCAAGGCCATATTTATACCACTTGCCGGGTACATCAATTTTCGTTTTATAAATATTGTCATTAAAGCGAATAAAATTTCCTGCTCGATAGACAGCTCCATCAGACCACTCTGCCGTAAGAGGATTATATTTTGAATTCGGGTCTGAAAATTGACCATTTTTGTACCAGTTAATATCAAAAGTCAGTTCAAACTTTTCATATTTTGGGACTTTAATATCAGTTGCGGTTGAACCTTGATTTGCATAATCTTGCCAGTTGGTAGTAAGAGAATTCTGATCTATTTGGGTATTGCCATTATTAATCTCCTCGGCCCAAAAACGAATTTTATTGAAGTTTAGAAAAAGAAAAACAAGAGCTACTGCTAAAGCCGAAGCAATAACTATTTTTTGTATTGTTTTCCTTGTATTTGTTACCAAAAAACCTCCTTAAAAATTGGTTTTAAAAAATCGCTCTACTATATATAGTATATCATATATACCTTTTTAAGTAGCAAAATGAATTACGCTGTAAAGAACAACAATACCTAAAATAGTCATCACTGTTGTCCAGATAGTCGGGTGATGGTGATGGCTTTCAGGAATCAAGTCGCTGGCGCCAAGATAAAGAAATAGCCCGGTAAAAACAGCCAGAATTAAACCAAGGGTTGATTCGGAAATAGCAAAAAATAAGGTTGATAAAACTCCTAAAGCCGGCGCTAAAGCGTCAATAATTAACCATTTTAAAGCTTGTTTTTGACCGCCCTTATTTTTCAAAATCATATTTACGGTATTAATACCATCAGAGAAACCATGGGTTAAAACTGCTACCGCTACAGTCCAACCAATGGCGGGAGAAATTTTAAAAGCAAGCCCTATTCCAAAACCATCTAAGAAACTGTGAACAGCAAGAGTAAATGCGCCAAATTTACCGCTATGGCTGGAATTTTCGCAATTTTCCTCTGTATGAAGTTTTTCTTCATTAGCGTGCAACGAAAAAAGTCGATCAACAAGTAAATAAAAAATAAAGCCAATGGCAATCAAAAGCATGATAAAATTGAGATCGTGTGTATTTGAAGTTAGATTGATTGATTCTGGCAAAAGATCAAACAAAGCCACGCCAATAACTGCGCCGGCGCTAAAACCCAAAATTAAATGGAGTTTGTCCTTAAAGCGAATAGCAAATAATCCGCCCAAAAAAGTACTAATAATAGTAGCTAGTGCTACAACTAAAGCCATATTTTTCCTTTTATTTCTCGGCTTTTTCGGTGGCGATTTTTACTACTTCATGATAGTTATTTTTAAGCTTGTCTTTAATATCGATGGCGTCTTCGGCAGTAATCTTTTTTTCCATTTCATAAATTTTTACCACTTTGTCAACAACCTCGCTGTATTTTTCTTTGGTAATTTCACCAACTTTTGAAAGTTCGTCGGCAATTTTTTCTTTAATTTCATGAAGATACTTGGCAATATCTTCTCGTGTTTTTTTGCCGGATTGAGGTGCGAATAAAACTCCAGCAATCGCGCCGGCTAATACGCCGACTGATGCTCCAATGATGACTCCTTTTGTTGTTTTGTCCATGATTACTCCTTTTTATTACTTTTAATTAAGGTAATGACTTCGGCAGTTATTTTGCGGATAAATTCAAAGGTCAAAATGCTATCTTTGAATTTTTCTAATGAAGCAATGGTTCGTTCAATGAAATCCTTAAATTCTCCAGTTGCTGTTTTAGCTGTGGTAGCAATTTCTTCAAATTTCAGGATTAATCTGTTAATTTGGGCTCTGACAATAACTGTCCAGACAAAGAGAATAACCATAAAAATTGTGCCAACAATGCAAAAAATACTGACAGAAAGTTGAAAAAAACTATTTAAGCTCATGAAACTCCTTTCAATATTAATTATATCACAAAATTGGCTTTTTGGGACAAAAAATGATTTAATAAAAAAGGATTAGTTTTATTTTGAACTATTAAGGAGGAGTGTGGTTAAAGAATTATCTCAAAAACGGTCAAAAATTATCTTGATTGTGATTTTATCGGTTATTGTTCTTTTAGGAATTATTTTTGGCTCTTATTTATTAGTTAAAAAAATTATCTTACCAAATAAAGGGCAGGTGGTAACAAAAGGTTGGGTAAACTATAAAGATGAACGGGGTTTTGCTGTTTCTATGCCCGAAAGCTGGAAAGTAAAAGTTAATGATTGGGGACTAATTAAAATTGGACCTAATCCGGAAAAAACCAACGAACAAACAGTTTTTGCCATCACTATGATTTATCCAAAGGAAAAAACAAAGGAGGAAGTTTTAGCAGATACAAAAAAATATTTTGAAAAATCTTTTAATAATTTTCAAATTTTGGATCAAAAGAACGTTGATAAATACAGTTCTATTATTGCTCGTTTCAAATATACTGGTAGTGATATGGCGGGAGTTTTAAGTATTAATGGCAGTGGCAAGAGTTTTTTTGTGTCTGGATTTGTTGCTCCAAGCGAGCAATTAAAAGACGATATGCCTAATTTAATGAAAACTCTGGCGTCGTTTAATTATGATACTAAATTAAAAAATCCAGAAAAAATCAAAAATTTAGTTAAACTGACTTCTTGGAAAGATCCGAATGAAGGAGCGTTTACAGTTAATGTGCCTAAAGGGTGGAGCGTTGATGGAGGCACTATCAGGCCTTATATTGATGCCGCCTTAAAAATTATTGCGACAGATGGTGACAAGGGTATTCAAATTGAAAATCCCTACCCGCCAATTTATGTAGTCCCAAATCAAGTCTTAAATTTTGCTGGTTTTAAAGAGGGTTCTCATTACAATCCGTCAGGTGGTGTTTCGCAAGATATGATTGTGATGTCGGAAAGAAATGCTCAAAACTATATTGAAACTATTTTAGCAAAAAATTTAAACCTTAAGATTGATTCAATTAAATCTCGTGACGATATTGTGGCGAAAATTCCACAACTTTCTTATATCACCCAGACAACTGCCGCCGAAGGAACTTTATCTGGCGATGGTAAAATTCATAAAGTGATTGTTGTTCAACAAGGTGTTAGTATATCGGGGACAAATTTATGGACTGTTGGATTGGTGCATTATTGGGCGCCGGAAAGCGAAATTAGTCAAGTTGAACAAATTGCTACAGCCATGGATCAGTCTTTTAAGCTTGATCCGGCATGGGCGAAAAATGAACAAGTCCAAGTTGCTAAAAGATCACAAATCATTAGTCAAAATGGTTCAGAAATTTCCGATATTATTAATTCAACATTTGAGTATCGTTCATCAACTCAAGATGAAATGGCAGATAAATGGAGTGATGCTATTTTAGGGGTGCAAGATGTTTATAATTCATCAACTGGCGAAAATTATACTGTTCCCAATAGTTCTAACTATTATTGGACCGATGGTTTAAATACTGTCGTTGGTACCGATACTCACGACAGTCCCGGCTACTACTGGGATTGGCAAGAATTAACACCGGTAGAATAAACTAGCAGTTTAGGGGACGGTTCTCTTTTGATCTGATGTTTGATATTTTTATATAAAAGGTCTCGTCTAAATAGTTAAATTGGTCTTTATAAATTACCCTTAGTAAAATGTGTTAGCCCAATTTAAAAATTCAACGAGACCACTTTTATTATAACAAAATTACGAACTTTTAAAAGGGTTGTTTTTTTGGTAGCGACTTGTAGTCGATGTTCGTGCATTTTTCTAAGAGTTTAAAATAGAATTACCGCTTTTAACTGGTTAAACGCTTGACAAATTATTCCATTTGTGGTTTAATTAAACTAAATCGCAACCGAATACTGCCCGTATGGGTGGGTGTCCGCAAGGAATAGGTTGTTCCACCCTCTGCCCTTCGCTGAAATGCGATACGGTACGGTGGTTTTTTGGTGTTTGTCTATATCTCGTTAATTTGGTTAAAATACTTTGCTTTTATTTTTTTGAAATAATTTTTATCTGAAAATGTTTGTCGGACAAAACCAGCTGTCATATCTGCTAATCTAATTATTGAGCTTGATTCGTCTTTTGCTCCCCTGATCTTACGTGTTTTGATTCCTAAATTCCTGATAGTTTTGGCCATGCGAAACTTTTCTGTTTTACTCAATCCGTCAACAGTAATTGTCGCTTGATATTCTTCAATCTTATTTCTCTTGATAAACATATTAATAGCCTGGGCAATAGTCAAAACAGTTAGATCATGATACTTCATAGAATTATTAAATTTTTGAAAATAAATATTTTTCTCGAATTCTTCAGATGATACAATTTTTTCGAGATAAAAAAGTTTTTCTCGAACTCGAAGTCTGCTCCATTTGATTTTCTTTTTAGAGGTTAGGTTTTCTATTTTTTCAAGGTAATTCTCAAATTCATGTTTATCTTTAATAACAATAATTACAACGACAATAAAAATATCTCCTTCCGTATCTTGCCCCGTCTCGTCAACATAACAATAAAGCTTTTGCGTAATCTTTTTCTTCACACCTAAATTATACCGAAACACCACCAAAATGGGAAGTTTTTAGCGCCGACGGGATTCGAACCCGTGGTCTTCTGCTTGAAAAGCAGATATCCTAGGCCTCTAGACGACGGCGCCATGTAAATAAATCATATCAAAAAATCAACTCTCTGTCTAGATTGATTGATTAGGTTTGGTAAAATATGCTACACTCTAAATATAAATATGAACAAGAAATTATATTTTCTAATATCTTCATTAGTGATAGTTTCGGCGATTGGCTTTTTTGTTAATCAGAAATATTTTCCGGAAGAAAATGTTGCCAGAGTAATACCCACTTCAACACCATCACCAATTAAACTCTCTCCTAGCCCAACTATTACACCCACTATTACACCCACAGCCGAAATTCAAATTCCTAATTCTTATTTAATCAAAAATTTTCCCTTTCAATCGCAGGCGCCTTTAGTCAACTGGGATCAACTTCATGATGAGGCTTGTGAAGAAGCGTCCCTTATTTTGACCTACTATTATATAAATGGCAAATCAATTAATGCAGAAGAAATGGAAAACCAAATTCAAAAAATGGTTCAATGGGAAATAGACAATTGGGGAGAACATAAAGATTTAACCATTAAAGAAATGGCTAATTTAGCTAAAGGTTTTTATAATCTTTCCGATTTTGAAATTAAAAACAACATTACCATTGACGACATTAAAAAAGAAGTTTCAGAGGGGCATCCGGTTATTGTGCCAACGGCCGGACGACTTTTAGGTAATCCTAATTTTCGGAGCCCCGGACCAATTTATCACATGGTAGTAGTAATTGGTTTTGATGGTAAGACAATGATTGTTCAAGATGTTGGCACCAGAAACGGCGATCATTATAAATACAATCAGGAAATTTTATACAACGCCATTCATGATTGGGCGGGAAATTCTGATAATATTGAAACTGGCAAAAAAACAATGTTGGTTTTTGGAAATAATTGACTTTTGCTTCATCTTGAGCTATTATAATAGTAATGGAATTTAATATTATGATGGAGAAATACAATGTACAATTTAATTATTTATCTAGCCGCTACGGCAGTGGGGGGAATTGCAATTGGCTATGTTTTACGAATTTTTATTGCTCGAAAAAAGCACGATTTACAGGATCAAAAACAAAAGGAGATACTACTCAAGGCTAAAGATGAAGCCTTAAAGATTAAAGAAGAAGCAGTTAAGGAAGAAGAAAGAGGTCGCAGGGATTTACAATATCTAGAAAAAAATCTTCGTCGCCGCGAAGAAATGTTTGATAAACGAATAGAATCGCTGGAAACTGAAAAAAATAATATCTTAGACAAAGAAAAAGCAATTGAAAATATTAAAGAAGAAATTGCCGGAATTAAAGATTCTCAAAACGAGGCATTACAAAAAATTACCAAACTTAATAAAGACGAAGCCTTGAAAATTCTTTTATCCCAAATTGAAAAAGAATACAAAGACGATCTAATTAGAAAAATTAAAGAACAAAAAGAAATTGCCAAAGAGGAAGCCCAAACAGTTGCCAGAGAAATTTTATCAACTGTCATCCAGCGCTTAGCTTCTGAACATACAGTTGAAACTACAACGACGGCCGTCAGTCTGCCGAGCGACGAAATGAAAGGCCGAATTATTGGTCGCGAAGGTCGCAATATTCAAATTTTTGAAAAAGAAACCGGCACCGATTTAATTGTTGACGACACACCGGACACGGTGGTTATTTCTGCTTTTGATCCAATTCGCCGTCATGTTGCTAAAGTGGCTTTGGAAAAATTAATTGCCGATGGGCGAATTCACCCGACCAGAATTGAAGAAGTGGTTAAAAAAGCCAAAGAAGAAATTGGTCAAGAAATTAAAGAAGCAGGCGAACAAGCCGCTTACGAAGTGGGTGTCGCTGGGCTTCATCCGGATTTATTAAAAATTTTAGGTCGGCTAAAATTTAGAACTTCTTATGGTCAAAATGTTTTGCAACATTCAATTGAATCGGCACAAGTGGCTCAAATGCTTGCCGCTGAATTGGGCGCCGATGTTAATTTAGCAAAAAAAGCTTCGCTCTTGCACGATATTGGTAAAGCGGTTGATCACGATATTCCCGGTGCTCATCATCATATTAGCGTTGATATTTGCAAAAAATATGGTCTTTCGGAAAGTGTTTGCGATGCGATTGCTTCTCATCACGACGATATTGAAATAAAAAGTGTTGAAGGAATTATTGTCAAAGCGGCTGACGCTATTTCTTCTTCTCGTCCTGGCGCTCGGCGTGAGACTTTTGAGAACTATATTAAACGTTTGGAAGAATTAGAAAATATTGCCAATTCTTTTCCGGGGGTGGAAAAAACCTATGCCATTCAAGCCGGCAGGGAAGTGCGAATTATTGTCAAACCCGAAGAAATTGACGACTTAACAGCTATTAAACTTTCTAAGGACATTGCCAAAAAAATTGAAGAAGACTTGCAGTATCCGGGGACAATTAAAGTTAATGTTATTCGCGAAACCCGGGCGATTGAATTTGCCAAGTAAAATTAATTACACATCGGCATTTACACATCGGATGTGAAAAGTTGGATGTGAAGGTTAGATGGGGTTTATATTTTAGATTTAAAAAATTAGAACCTGTTTTTAAAAAGAAAAAGGCTCGTTGGTTGTTACACCTACGAGCCTGTTTTGAAGCGGTTTAGCTATTGCAGCTTTAGGATTGAGCCCACTTCTTGCTCAGTTCGAATATCCAGTTCTGATTGACACTAACCCCACACT
>CAYZMA010000025.1:0-298 GCA_964479405.1 uncultured Candidatus Saccharibacteria bacterium | reverse complement strand
GTGTTTACCCTCGCATCCATCGGGCCGATACTGATAGTCAGCGCACTGGGTCGGGTTAATTCCGTCCCTCTCGAAACCGTAGAGCGGCATCACCAGATGTTCGCCCCGTCTCAGTTTGTAGTCGAGGCAGAAGTAAAGAGCCACTTGCGGGTCGCAGAGCTTAAGACCAAGGCTTTGAGCCTGCCTACTTACCGCGCAAGCATCTTCTCCTTCTACCCCGAGGTCTCGGCTACTAAGCCTCGTCAGGGTAACATCCCAGAACTCCGTTCCGATGCAGATGGAGAGATTGTTCTCTTTG
>CAYZMA010000024.1:0-15725 GCA_964479405.1 uncultured Candidatus Saccharibacteria bacterium | reverse complement strand
TACCCAAAACGCATCTTAGTTTGAGTAAATTAAAGCTTTATTCAACGGCCTCAATCTCAAATACCATCAAATCTTTAGCTAAAATAACTTCACCTTGAAAATATTCTTGGGCATCTTTTACTGGATCGCCATTTTTCAAATAAAGTGGCGATACATGAGTTAAAACCAATTTCTTAACATTATTTTCTTGAGCGATCCGACCCGTTCTTTTTCCGGTTAAATGGGTTTTTGGCTTTACTTCTTCTGACCAACCCGCTTCAATAATCGCAAGACTAGCATTTTTAATTGCCTGATTTAGTCCATCACACTCTATCGTATCTCCTGATAAACTAATTATTTTATTTTCTGATTCAAATTGATAGCAGAATGAAAGAGTTTCTGGATTATGCTTAGCCAAATACGATTTAACAACCCAATCTAAACCTTTTACCTCTTGCTTCTCGGCAATTTCATAAATTTCTACCATGTCCATTTCGCAATGATCTAAATAAGATGATTTTAAAAGATACCCAACCCGTTCTTTTGTCCCTTTTGGACCATAAATTTTAAGTGGCGCTTTACGAGGAATCCAATCAACAGCCAAATCTGCCGGCGCCGCAATTGTAATGTGTAATAGTGGCAATAAATCAGAAATATGATCTGGATGCCAATGAGTGATAAAAACAGCATCAAGTTGATTTACTTGAAGACCAATTTTTAATAATTGATCAACTGCTCCGCGACCAAAGTCAAAACAAATTTTAGAATTTGCAGTTTCAATCAAATAAGCCGACGAGTGTCGTTCCAGTTCTGGTTGATAAGTCCCTGAACCTAAAATAGTTAATTTCATTTTTTTAAGTTTTCTACTTCCTGCCATTCGCTTTACAAACTGGTTCCGTCAAATCAATAATAACTTCTGGATTAGCATCTTGTTGCAATCTTTGACCAAATCTATAAAAACTGTCTACAATTTCAAGTTTTTTTCTTGCGCTCATCTTACGATAAATTTTAGTTTGTCTTTCTTGTGCTGTTATGGTTCTCATGATATTACTATATCACAAATCTCATTACTTCGCGTCTTTGATTGAGAGCGAAACGCGACCCCGTTCTTTATCTATTTCAACAACTTTAACTTTAACCGTTTGACCGATTTTAATTTCATCTTCAATTTTTTCCACCCGATGGTCGGCAATTTGGGAAATATGAACCATGCCATCTTGATTAGGTAAAATTTGGACAATCATTCCAATTTCATTCCCGCGCATTCTATCTTTAACAATTCCTGTTACTGGTCCTTCGTAGATTTCGCCAACTTTTGCTTCCTTAGTAGCCCCAGCCACCCAATCCATTGCTTTTTTTGCCATAACCGCATCAGTTGAAGCAATTGTGACGGTGCCGTCATCTTCAATATCAATACTAATAATTTCCTTGCCACCACAATCTTCAATAATCTTACGAATATTTTTACCACCCGGACCAATAATTTCCCCAATCTTATCTTGAGGAATCATTACTGTTTGAATCCGCGGGGCATAAGCCGAAAGCTCTTCTCTGGGCGCTTCAATTACTTTAGCAATTTTTTCTAAAATTTGATCATTGGCTTTGCGCGCCCGAATCAATGCTTCTTCTAAAACATCAACATTTAAACCTTTTAATTTAGTATCCAGTTGAATTGCGGTAATCCCGGCTTTAGTAGCTGTAACCTTGAAATCCATGTCGCCCGCAAAATCTTCAATCCCAGCAATATCAGTTAAAATTTTATATTTCGTCGGAAATTCCGCGCCCGAAGGGCTATGATTTTTACCGTCTTCGGAGGTCATTAGACCCATAGCAATTCCCGCTACCGGTGTTTTAATCGGCACTCCCGCATCCATCAAAGCCAAGGTTGAACCACAGGTTGAAGCCATAGAACTGGAACCATTGGATGACAAAACTTCGGAAACAACCCGAATAGTATAAGGAAAATCTTCACGCGATGGTAAAACCGGCAATAATGCCCGTTCCGCCAAAGCGCCGTGACCAATTTCGCGCCGTGAGACCGAACGCATCGGTCGAACTTCACCGGTTGAAAACGGCGGAAAGTTGTAATGATGCATATAGCGTTTTGTGCCTTCTTCTTCCATGGTTTCAATAATCTGTTCTTCCGAAGGCGGACCTAAAGTGACAATTGACAAAACCTGTGTTTGTCCTCGCGAAAAAAGACCAGAACCATGAGTTCGGGGCAAAAGACCAACTTCAATCTTAATCTCCCGAATTTCATCAATTTTGCGACCGTCAGGACGGATTTCTTTTTCAATCACCGCCTCGCGGACTTCTTTTTCTAAAACTTGACCAAAAGCGCTTTTAAGATCAATTTGCTTGTAATTTCCTTCAAAATTTTCTAAAACTTCTTTTTCAAAGGCGCTGATTTGCTCTTGGCGTTTGGCTTTGTCAACTTCGTAGACAACTTGAGCTAATTTTTTGCCCAGATATTTTTTGACTTCTTTAATAATTTCCGGCTCTTCTATTTTTTCAACTGATTGCTTGTCGCCGGCAATAATTTTTTTCTGAATTTCCAAAGCCGGTTTCATTTCTTCAAGCCCAAATTTAATGGCATCGGTCATGGTTTTTTCGTCTACTTCCAAAGCCCCGGCTTCCAACATTAAAACCTTGTCAAAAGTGCCGGCAACTACCAAATCCAAAGTTGATTTTTCTAAATCTTCCAAAGGCGGATTGGCAACGAATTGACCATCAATTTGACCAACTCTTACTGCAGCCACCGGTCCTTCAAAAGGAGCAGATGACTGGGAAAGAGCGGCTGACGCCGCAATAATAGAAATAACATCCGGATCATTAGCACTGTCAAAAGAAAGAACGGTAATAACTACCTGAACATCATTTTTAAAACCTTTAGGAAATAAAGGCCTGATTGGCCGATCAATCAGACGGCAAGTTAAAATTGCCGCTTCAGATGGGCGACCTTCTCTTTTAATAAATCGGCTCCCGGAAATTTTGCCGGCGGCATAAAGCCGTTCTTCGTAGTCAACCAAAAGGGGAAAGAAATCAATATCTTCCCTTGGTTCTGCAGATACCACCGCCGTCGCTAAAACAACGGTATCGCCATAACGAACCGTCACTGAACCAGATGCCAATTCGGCTAATTTTCCCTTAGAGATAATTAAGTCCCGCCCCCCAAATTTGGTCGTAAAAATTTCCTCTTTCATTATTCCCTTTTTAGACATGAGTACAAGAAGAACACCTCAAGACGTAAAAGTCATTTTTTACAACTTGACCTGCCCTACTTGCACCATGCAGTTATTAATTTATTTCTTCAAACCCAAATCTTTAATTAGCTTCTCATATGATTTTTGGTCATTTTTACGAAGATAATTTAAGAGTCGGCGTCTTTTGCCCACCATAATTAAAAGACCGCGGCGCGAATCGGCATCTTTGGGAAATTTCTTTAAATGCTTTGCCAATTCCATTAATCGCTCGGTCAACAGAACAATTTGGACTTCGGTTGAACCAGTGTCTTTGGTGTGGGATTGGTATTTTTTAACTAAGTCTTTAATCATTATTTTTAGTTTATCACAGCTTTAAAAAAAATGCAACGGACTGGATAAAAAGAATGGCCCCGGGACTAAAGTCCCAAGGCCACTTTGATGATTCTTACCCTATTTGGGCGGGTCTATCCGCAATTTCGCTTGCGGATGATAGATTTTATCACCTATTTTATAGTCGGCGACAAAGATGTAGTTACCGACATATTCGGCAAACAGAGTGTAATCGCTATTCTGTTGCATCGTATGCCCGTCCGGGCAGACAATCGACCAACTCTGAACCATACCTCCCGGATACCCGATCTTACTATCGTAGACCATAGGAGCAATCTCGTCTCCCATTTGGAAAACAGTTACTCCGTTAGCATCCGGTAATCTGTTGAGGCTCGACTTATCGGATTGAACCTTGCCGAGTGTAACCACAAGGGTTGCACCAGAACTGCTGACAGATGGTGTGGACGAGTTGCTATTGCAACCGCCACAACCAACAACAATTGCCAGAATTACAAACGAAACAGCACAAACAAACGTTCTCATGTAGCACCTCCCAGATGCAAAAGATATTATCTAAACCTATCCGAGTTCAAGGTTCAGACTTATTAGTATATTACAAAAAAAGATAAATGTCAACCCTTTTTACAATAAAAACCTCCCCTCAAACCGCTCGAGCAGAAAAAAGGGAGGTTTTTGAGACAGGAAAGTAATTACTGAGTAGAGAGAAAAGTTTTTGCAATTAATAGCGCTTTTGCTAAATTATCAGAAATCTCTGAAACTTTACCATTTTGTATATCGTTTATTCTATTTTCAATACTGGTGGATTTTATCTCGCAAATATCTTGTGTTGTGCTATCTTCTTTCGTAAACTCTGCGCCACTTCCCAAATAAAAAGAAATGTATTTCAAACCTGAATTTAAAGGTGGTTTAATGATTAAAAACGATCCTGTTGTGGGGCTACATTCCATATTTCCGTATCCAATTACTTGATATATTCCATTTTCTTTTTCAATGATCTTTTGATATTGTTTATCGTAGTAGCTAATTCCTTTAAAAGAATCTTTGGAATCTAAATTACCGGATATAATATCATGAGATACAGAATCAACAATTGAAAAGTCAGAAGTGATTGTCTCAAAATCAGGATATTTTTTATTGACATCACTGAAATATATCTCTTTTCCTTTTAATTGCTGAGATGGCTGGGCATCTGTGTTTGTATCTTTTTCTTGATAATTGCTTTCTGGTGAGTATTTGAAAGATAAATTAACAAGTGAGGAATTAAAAGTCTTCCAATTAGCTGTAGCATCTGGGCTGGTTGTTGTTTTTGCCGAGGGTGAAATAGTGGCCGATTTTTGAGATGTCGGATTAGTGGTAGGGGCGGAAACATTTTTATTGCCATATTTGTCCCATGTGGCAAGCCCTATTGCTAAAACAAGCACTACGATACCAGTCCATAAAAACCACGGTCTAATTTTAAACTCTGTAGTCATAATTACTCCTTATAATATTATCATATCTTAATTTATCCCCACAATCTACAGTTCGTAATAAAAACCTCCCTTCAAACCGCTCGAGCAGAAAAAAGGGAGGTTTTAAAAAGCCCCCATTGAGGTGGGGGCCACTGGTTAAGTTGTGATTAAATGAGCAAAGTTATTGCTATACCACTCCTTTACCGTATCATCATTAGGATATCGCCGCATAAGCTCGCTGGTGAAACGTTGGCGCTGTTGTAGCTGATCTGAAGTTGGGTTTGTAACTTCGCAAAGTCGCCAGAGTTCTTTCCAAAGAAATTCTTCCGGCATTGAGGTATTACATTCCCATTCGTCTCTAGGTAACATTTTTGTTTCCGAAGAATGTCGCAGTTGCGTCAAAACTTGCCATAGACCATGAAATCGCTTAAGATATTCTCCAGCAAAAACCTCATGGAACCTTTCGCGACTTGCTCTTTGATCTCCACCAAAATCAGGCGACTCAAGCTGGCAAATTTTTGCCTCCAATACTTCCTCCGGCGCTCTCGCCACAATTGTCCTAACTAGAGTGTTACCTATTCCGGTAGGATCATACCCTAAACTTATTGTGATAAAGTGGGCAATATCCAACGCTAACTCGTGTTCATCTTTGGAAAAATTTTCGTAGGATTCAACGTTGCCAACGACAAGACGACCATTTCTTAAAATCATTTCCAACAAAACTTTGGAATATTGCTTCAATACTATCTCAACCGCAGAAGTTATCGCCACCCGATTTTCGCCTTTCTCACATAAGATTGAAGTGAGCTCAACTCCAAGCAACAATCTTGGGGCACCAGTTGGACTCTCGTCCAATTTATACTGAAGCTCACTTACGGCACAATAGACAATCTCGTTCGTAATTCCTCCGACTTGATCAACAAGTTTTAAGAAATGTCTTACTATCTGAGTTGGTTCCGTAAATACCATTGAACTGGCAACTATTACTTCCGCTACTTGATTAATCATGATTTTCCTCCTGTTGTAAAAGTACGATTAGATCAAACTACCGGCTCTTTTTCTCTGATAATCGCGGATTTTTTCAAGGATTTCCGGCTCTTTATCAACTAAATTAGCGCCATACATTTGAAAAGCCGAGGCCGCTTCATGCCCGCCACCGCCAAAAAGTTTGGCAATAGCTGAAACATCCACCCCGGGCGAAACTGCTCTAAGCGACCCATGAACGCCATCTTGACGCTCGGTAATAAGCATAGCAAAATCAATATCGGGAGCGCTTTTTAAAAGTTCATCAATAATACCGGTTGTTTCCGCTTCTTCAGCTCCAGTTTCCACAAAATCATTTCTTTCAATTTTTGACCAAACAAAACGAAGTTCCGGCTCGGACTGGATTTTTGCCAAAATTTTGCCCCAAAGCTTTAAAGTTGACAACGGTTTGGTCTTGAAAATATGACGGATAATTTCTTGCTGACGACCACCAGCCGCTACTAGTTGAGCGGCGACGGTCAAAGATTTAGGCGTTGTATTAACATTTTGAAAACTGCCCGTATCGGTAATAATACCAGTTAGCAAGGCTGTCGCGACATCTTCATTTAAGAGCGCCTTTTCCCGCGACAAAGATTCAACCAAAGAAACAAGAATTTCCGCTGTGGAAGTCGCTGTCAAATCTACCCAGTTAATTTTGCCAAAAAAGTCATTGCCAGCATGATGATCAATATTTATAACCGGCGTTTCGTAAAAAAGATTGCTTTGGCTGTCGTACAAGGAACCAAGTCGCTCTAAATCGGGCGAATCTAGAACAATCATCAGATCAAATTTGGGCGAACCGTGAGAAAAAGTTACATCTTTTTCCTCAAAACTCCCTCCAACCGGCGTAATAACAATATTAAGTTTATTTTCTTGAGGAATATGTTTATAACCCAAACGATCAACCTGAACTTTGGAAGTATCAACGGTAATGACAAAATCTTTGGCAAAAGTAAAACTTTTTAAAATTTCGGAAATATTAGGCAAAAATTTCAAAGAAGCGGCAATTTGATCCGGCACTACCGCCGTCACTTCCTTATCAAGTTGTTTTAAAACTAAAGACAAAGCTAAAAGAGATCCGAGAGCATCGCCATCGGGGCTGGTATGAGTTAAAAGCAAAATTTTCTTAGCCGCTTTAATTTGTTCAGTTGTTTGTTGTTTGGGTGTTAATTCCATAGCTTTATAGGATAACAAAATAACAAGCCTCTTGTCAAGGGTAAGAGAGTATGATAAAGTTAATTCAGTAAACTGAATTAACAAATTTCTAATGACCAATTAACCTAATTTCTAATCAAATCCTAATCCTAAAATGACTAATATCTAAAATATTTGGTCATTTAATCATTAGACATTCTTTAGATCAATTAGAATAATTAGAAATTGGTCATTCTGGGAGGTTATCTTGCCTATTACTAAATCAGCTAAAAAAGCTTATGTTTCATCGGAGCGCAAACGCGCTCACAATTTGGTTTTGAAAAATAAACTAAAATTTTCGTTAAAAAAGGTCAGTAAAGAAAATACCAACGAAACTATCTCTACCATTGATAAAATGGCTAAACGGCACATTATTTCTAAAAACAAAGCTGGACACTTGAAATCAAGGTTAGCGAAGAAATTCGGCACGCCAAAAAAAATCCAAACCTCAAAATCCAAATCTCAAAATGACAATTCAAAAATTAAAAAGACAAAAGTAACAGAAAAACCAAAGACAACCAAAAAACTAGTTATTAAACCCAAAATAAGCTCTAAAAAGTAATTTTATAAAAGGATGGGGATGAATCAAGATTCTTGCACTAATCCAGCCGAGGCAATGACGCCGGCGCCGCCGAAACTTTCGCCTTGGCAAAAGTTTTTTTACGGCACCGGTTGCGTTTATGAATTAACCAAGTGGTTGATTGTTTTAGTTGTTCTTAGCACTCTGATTCATTTTTTTATAGCCACTTTTTCTATTGTTGATGGTCAAAGCATGGAACCAAATTTTCATTCAGGCGAATTTATTATTGCCAATCGCTGGACTTATCTTTTTGGCTCCCCAAAGCGAAGCGATCCGGTTATTTTAAGGTTTCCTGGCGATCCGGAACATGTTAAATATATTAAAAGAATTATCGGTCTGCCCGGTGAAAAAGTGACCATTTCCAAAGGTAATGTTTATATCAATAATGTCAAACTTGCCGAACCCTATCTTCCTCCCGGCACTCAAACTTATCCGGAAATGACCAAACAACTAGGGAGCGAAGATTATTTTTTACTCGGCGACAATCGTCTTAATTCTTCCGACTCCCGCGTCTGGGGCATCGCTCCTCAAAGAGACCTAATTGGCAAACCTTGGTTTGTCCTCTGGCCAATTCAGTTCTACGGAAAAATAGATGAATAGATAAATGGATAAATAGGGATAACCTGGCACCTCTATTCTTCTATTTATCTATTAATCCATTCGTCCATTTACTCCACCGTCGGTTCGTGAGAACGAGCTAAATTTTTGGCGACATAGCCGATAAATGGGAAAAATTCGCCGACAAAACTCTCTAAAGTAACAACTCTTTCCACCGAATTATACCAAGGAGGCGTGGTGAAAGGATCGTCTAAAAATTTGTGAGCCCAATCAACTTCAACCCCTAAAACAACCGCATAAGGCAGATATTCTTCAAATTTGCCTAGTAAGGCATCTTCTCCCTTAAGCGGTTTTTTGCTTGACAGATATTTACGAAAAGCCAGCCATTTTTTAAGTTCGGCGGTACCAAGGGGCGAACGCGCCGGCATAAACGGCGAAAGTTTAATAACGAAAAAGGCGGCCACCATTCCGCCAACCCAAAAAAGCAAACCAAATTTAGGATCGGCGGCGGTAATTGCTCCAATAGCAAAACCAATTAAAGATACAAATAATAAGGCAATGCCAAGATATTTATAAACCAAATGAACTTTAGCCGGGTTGCGAACAAAATAACCTTTTCCGGTGGCAAAATTATAAATGCCCAAATAAAACTGGGCAATCTTGCGCGAAAAAATATGCCGGCCAATTCGCATTTCCACATCTGTTAATGAACTTTTATAAGCTGGTTCTAAAAATATTTTTGAAAGCAAAGCTTTTTCAAAAGGTAAAAGTCCAGTTGTTTTTTCAATATCATCAGCCCGGAGCTTGCCAAAGTTAAACTCGCCATTACCTTTATTAATAATTAAAATAAAACCGCGAAGCGCCAAATCAATCAAGGTTGCAGTAATTTCCCGCGCTCCGACTGCCCCGTCAACCAAAACACCAACTACCGCCGGTAATTCTTTAGAAGGCAAGTTTTTTTGTTCGGAAGTTATAGAAAATATTTGGGCGGCGCGCCGTTTAACAATCATAATGATCATTAAAATAATGGTGATTAAAGGCAAAGCCACACTGACATAAAACCAAGATTTAAGGGGCAATTCTCCGAGTTGAAACATTAATTTCTGCCAAAAACTCGGCTTAATCATGCCTTTAGGCAGATCGGCGACAATTGTAACTACTCCTTGTGGCGAAATGTCGGAAACCTCATAAAACAAAGTTTGCGAATCAATAACGCTCGCTTTGTTTGAACCAACGCCATGAACGGCATAAATTATCTGTCGGACGCTTTGAGATTGGGCTTTCGGCAAAGTTACGGTTGCTTGAAAATTTTGGACAAAATAACCGGGTGAATTAAAAACCAAAATTTTTACTTCGTCAAAATTTTCATAGAACTTTAAAACATTGTTGGTCTTCTTGCCATTAATTAGAACTTCGGCATTTTCATTAATAACAATATCCATTTTTACTTGAGACAAATAACCTGATTTAGGGGTTGTAAAATCTACCGAGGCTTCCACAGTGCGATACTGTTGCCACATAAAACCAAAAGTTAAACTCACAACAACAATTATCAAAAAGAAGAGAACTTTCTTTTTATAAAAGCCTGTCTCTGAAACGAGTGTCTTAAAAAGATCCCAACCTTTCAAATACCCTCCTACCTTGTCAATTCAAACACTAGCAACTCTAATGCAAGTCTGCTTTCTATTTTACCAACTTTTATCGCGCTTTCAAAATAAAGCAATCTTTTATAAATATTTTTAAGTTCCAAAAGTTGATATTTACCTGTTAAAACCATGGTTTTTCCGAGGACAAACGGGTGAAGAGCAACTTTTTGACCTCGTTCTTGAGCATCTTTGACAACCAAAAGATTTCGGTACTGATAAACAATCATTGTTAAAATATAAATTTCCGCCGAACCTTCGCCCAATAATTTATATAATTCCTGAAGAGCTCTGGCTGTTTGCTTGTGAGCCACTTTTTCAATCAACTCAAAGATATTAGTCTGAACCTGCGATTGAACCAAAAGTTCAATATTATCTACAGTAATTTGCTTGTCATAAGCTATAAGTTTGTCCAGTTCGTTAGTCATGCGCCAAAAGTCATTACCAACATATTCAACCAATTTTGTAATTTCGGCAGTCTCAATTTTACCTCCGCGACGATCAACTTCTTGACGAATAAAACGGCGTAAATTCTCACCTTCAAGAAATTTGAATTCCTGAAACTGACCCGACTGGTTAAGTTTCTTGAAAAGCGATGTCCGCCTATCAGGCAAACTAAATTCAACAAAAACTACCACCGTAGATTCAGGAACTTTCTTGAGAAAATCACCAACTTTTTGCTGAATCTCTCCGTTTATTGCGGATTTTTTACCACCAGTTAATATTCCCTCAATAATCACCAGTCTTTTTTTTGACAAAAAAGGTATTGCCAAAATTTGACGGGCTATTTCCGGAAAAGTAGCTGTCTGACCATCTATAACCGCCAAATTGGTATCACCCAAAGAAGAAGAAATAAATTTCTCTTTCAACTGATTTAATTTTTGCCTGATTCTATACGAATCTTGACCATAGAAAAATAGGATCATAATTACTTCCCTTGACCCCGCCAGAATTCCTTTCTGCAAAACGGACTACGTCCTGTTATTGCAGAAGCGTCATCTGCGAGGGTCTGCGCCACGCGGAACGCAATCACAAAGTGATTTTGCGTTCTTTGCGGGGCTTGACTTTTGACCATTTTTATAATAACATATATCTATTCTCGCACATTACAAATTTAGGAAGGGAGGGAAAAACAATGCTCCAAAGGAACTACTGCGCCTGTAAAACCAGTGGTATTGTGATTGCTGGTTTTGACTTTCTTGATTTCTCAAGAACTACTTCTGACTTTGCCACAATAGTCAAGGAAGTCGCTATACAAGCAGGGGCGCCATGGGTATCAATTGGTATTGCCGGCGTCGGACTCGCTGGAGAAATTACCGAACCTTTTTGGGAAGAAATAAAGAATCTACACCCAGATGTCTTTATTACAAATAATCCGGTTCACGCAGTCCGAACTGTCCAAACGAAGCTTCAGTTTTTAGAAAGATATAAAGATTGTAATTTCGGATTGGCTATTACAGTAAGCGAACAAATCCCCAATAAAAGAACTGTCGGTATAGCCGTGCTAAAAAGACCGAATTACTTGCCAGACATCTCAGCCGCACATATCCCCGAAGGCATTGTCTGCAGTGTCTTGTTTCCTAATAGTCAAGATGTAGTTAAAGAGACACTGGACATTGTCAACAGGGAACTCCATGAACGCTCTGAACCATCGCTTTGTCTTTCCGACATCCAAGTTGTGACAACCCTTGCCCAGTTTTTCCAAGCATTAAAATTCAGGGGCAAGCTTGTTTTGTTAGTTTGGAATGATGTCTACAGCCAAAGCTCACTACTCATTCAAACTTAAGGCGGTGATTAATCATGACTTCTGCAGATTTTGACCAAGAAGACCGAATTGATGCATTAATGGAAAACATCATCAAAAAAAATGGTTTTCCTGACGAAGAGATTGTTGTCCGAGAGTTAGAGGAAATCATCAAAGATATGCCTTTGCCAAGGAAACTAGATGTAATAAGCGAGATTCATGCGCTGTACACCTAATAATAATCCCCGGATTAATTTCCGTCTGACCTCGCGACCTGTCCTAAAAGCCCCGGGTGTTTATACATTCGGGGCTTCCTTTTTAAAGATTTTTATGGCTTCCAAAGTTTCTGTTGAGGATTATCCTCACTTATTTTATCTTCAACAATTTTAAAATATCTCTCGGCTGTTTTAACAGCCTGTTCAGCTTCGGTTCTACTAACTGAATTAACATCATAAATAATTTTGTTTCTTTTCTTTCTCATCCTTGAATAAGTACTCGTGATACCAGCAAATTTAGGTCCCAAAACTTGCTTGGCAAAATCAACCAAAGTTCGATGATGCCCCAAACTAACTCTTGGGCGATAGCCCCTTGAAAGCATGAGAGCCAAAGATGTTTTAAGCATTGAATCATAAGTTAAAGCAAAACTTGAATCATAGTCTTGACTTAAACTTCTTTTGACTGTTTCTAAAGTTTTATAAGATTTCTGTAAAATTTTATTGATTTGTAGAAAGTTAACCGTCTGTTTTTGTAAGAGTTTTTCGTTTAAGGTCATTTTCCCCTCCCTTAATGAATATTTTTTGACCAGTAATAATATCATTAAGATATGAATTTTTTTCTTTAATTTTTGTATTAAACTCGGTCAAAAACATTATATCAATATTTATTTCCCGACCAAATCTTTGTTCTAATTTATCTAGTTCAAAGTTTATTTTGTCAAAAATGACATTATTTTTATCAGTAACAATAAATAAATCAATATCACTTAAATTATCAAAATTACCTTTGGCATATGAACCATAAATAAAAGCGCAAATAATATTTTTATTCTTAAGAATAGGTATTTTTAATAGTTCGGGGATACCAACTGTTTTAATAATAATATCTCGTAATGAATGATAAATTGGGCTCTTTTTGTCTAAGCTGTAAAATTTCATATTGCCAATTTTTCGCGACTTCAGAATACCATTTTTTTCAAGATTTATAAGTTCTCTCCTTATATTTCCAATTGAAATTTTTAGTTCTCTTTCTAACTCTCTCGTATAATATTCATCTTTACCGCTTAACGCAAACTTTACCAGTAAAGCAGTTCTGGTTTTTGACTTAAAAAATTTCATTGAATCGGTTTTTATATTGTAATTCATTCTGGCTACAATCGTAGTCCATTTTGACTACAAAAACAATTATTTTGTTTTTTAACTACAGCAATTTAGACTGTTCCAATTTCTTCTTTTCTTTAGGCAAGCGGTCAATTAAAGACTTAAAACCTAAACTGTTAAAAAATTTAATCACATTCTCTTGATTATATTCATGAACCTTGGCGTCCTCCAGCCTAAATTCCAACGGCGCATTATTTTGAATTTGCGACAATTTTTGGCTCAAATACGCTTGTTCTTTTTGTTCTATCAATAACCTTAATACTTTTTCAGATATTTTTAACTTTTCGGATATTTTTTTAGTTGTTTTTTCATTTGTCATTGCGAGCCCTGAAAGGGCGTGGCAATCTTTTATTTTGATAGATTGCTTCGTTTCACTCGCAATGACAATACAATGTATTTCTTCATAAAGATTATCCAATGATCCAAACTCTCTTATTAAATTTGAGGCTCCTTTTTCTCCGATTCCCTTTACTCCCGGAATATTGTCCGAGGTATCGCCTTTCAGAGCCTTAAAATCAACAAATTGAGCCGGTTTAAGACCATAACGTTCAATCACCTTTTTTTCGTCGTAGAGGCTCGCCTGATTGATCCCGCGAGCCATTGAATAAACTTTCGTCTGGTTATCTATCAACTGAAGCAAATCCAAATCCCCAGTTACTATAATATATTCAATTTTATTGTCATTCTGAGCCGTAGGCGCCTTTAGCAGACCAGAATCTGGCAATTTATTTGCCAATCCTGCATTCGCAGGAGATCCTTCACTGCGTTCAGGATGACTAACTGTTTTTACTTTCGCCACTATCGTGGCGATAATGTCTTCTCCCTCATACCCTTCCTTCGCGTAGGTGGGAATATTCATCACCTTTAATAGTTCTTTGGTATATGGTATTTGAGTTTTTAGATCTTCCGGCGCTGGCGCCCGGTGAGCCTTATATTCCAAATATTCTTTGTGTCGCAAAGTTGGTTTCGGGAAATCCATCCCGACTGCCAAATATTCCGGCTCTAGCGTTCTAATTGCTCCCAAAAGCGCCGAGGCAAAACCATAAACTGCATTCACCAAATGACCGTCTTTAGTTAAAGTTGGCGGCAAAGCATAATATGCCCGAAAAATAAGGGCAAAGGCGTCAATTAGGACAAAACGATTTTTAATCACAATTATATCCTACCATCTTGCTTGACAAAATCAAAAAGTTTGATAAGCTAAAAGCAATTCGTATGGGGGGTGTACAAAAATGGGATTTTCAATAGAATCTTCAATCGCAGGATATATGCCTTTGTGGCAAAGCGTCAATTTTCAACCAGGTATTGGTTTAGAAACAGAACCATTTTACAAAGATAAGATTTGCCCGCATTTTGATCTAATTTGTAAGGCAGCCGCTCTGATCGGCATTGAACGCGAAACAATCCTCATAAAAGAGGAATTCTGTGGTCATTGGTGTAGCATTAGAAGCGATACCATGCTTCCCTCCGGTCCAACTACTGAATGTGAACGAATTGCCGATATGCTTGGTCAACTAATTCAACGAGCCGAACCCGCCATCAAAAATCCGCTTACTCCTTATCCAAGCGGTCGGTTTCGTATCGTAATTGACTGTAATGATAATGAATTGGAGGGTAAACTTTGGGGGATATTGGATCGCCTCAATGGACAAAAACCATTGTCAGAGTTAATAACACAGATAAGAAAACTTCGGCCAGGTGAGTTTCAAGAATATGAATGGCTTAAAATATTTAGAGAAGCCAAGAAAATTCTAAAGCAGTTGGTCACAAATACAATGGGTCCGCCGACAACCGCCAGTATACTTTACCAAGCTTCAATTCAGGCTTCAAAACGAGGCAAGCCACACAAAAGAAAGGGTTGCAAACTGCACCCGAACTTATCACAAGAACGAATCTGTCTTTAACCATAAACGCGGGGTGCAACCCACCCCGCTTTTTTAATACTAAATTAATAAAGAAAATCCCGCAGAAACTCTCCGAGATGCGATGATTTCATGTTAAAATAGAATCATGAAAATAGAAATTGATCAAAGCGGTAAGCTAGAAGACACAAATAGACCAACGGTGATTGGTTTTTCTAACAAAGTAAATAAAACTGTTATAATCTCATCTGTTGAGAAACAAAAATTACAAAAATATTTCAGAAAAATTGGTAAATCAAGACAATATATTTATAAAACTTTTGCAATTCTTATTTATTATCTTATTAAAGATAAAAACAAAATATCTCAAATTATTATTGATCGCGAATATCCTGGCCAAGAGGCATTGATTAAAGGGTTTCTGTTGGAGTATTTAAAAAGTTCTAAAATTAAAATTGATAAAAAAACTATTTATTTTGACGAAATAGGCAAATCAGCAAAAATTCATGATATTGTTTGGCATGCCTATACTAATAAAAAAGCAGACTTTAAATTGTCTGCCAAAGATATTCTAAAAAATTTATGAATAAAAAGATCGGGTGTTTTGTGATTGCTTAAGCGCCGAATGGTTACGGCGGGTCGGCAACCCACCCGACTCTGCCTATATTATATTACAAATGTTTATCATTTGTCAAGATAAAGAAAATGAGGCCGTTGAATAATAAGGCATTTTATTTGTCCTGATGACAAGGTATAATGGT
>CAYZMA010000023.1:0-15726 GCA_964479405.1 uncultured Candidatus Saccharibacteria bacterium | reverse complement strand
TATTTCATGGATCTCAAACAAGTTCAACAAAATGGCTTTAATAATTATTTTAACTTTATCAGCAAAGATGAACTAAAAATTATTCAAATTATAGCCTACTGTTTAATGCCCACGCATATACATCTTGTTTTAAAACAGCTATCACCAAATGGAATATCAATATTTATGAGCAATGTTTTAAATAGTTATACTCGTTATTTTAATACCAAACATCACCGCAAAGGTCCTTTGTGGGAGAGTAAATTCCAAAATGTGTTAGTCAATAAAGACGAACAATTATTACACTTAACACGATATATTCATTTAAATCCAACAAGTGCTTCTTTAGTCAAAAAGCCTCAAGATTGGCAATTTTCTTCTTATAAAGAATATCTTGGCCAAATTGATCATCCTATTTGCCAGTTTAATGATTTACTCGAAATTCATCCCAAACAATATCAAAATTTCGTCCAAGATAGAATTGCTTACCAAAAAGAACTATCAATTATTAAGAAATGTTTAATTGATCAATCTTAATCTAATTTTCGACACTCCGACACCTCTGGGGTGTTGGTGTGGTAATAAGGTTTATTAATTGAAGAATTCTAAACCATATAAAAAAGCAACACCTCTGGGATGTAATGTAACTTTGGAGGTTAGATAAAAAATTTTAATTAATAGCGATTTTTATCGCGTTTTATAACTTTGGAAAAACTTTTCTTGATTGCTTTGTCAAGATTAATATTATTGGAATTGGCAAAACAAATCAGAGTGTAAATAATATCGCCGATTTCTTCTTGAAGTTCTTGCTCCGCTTCGTCTGAACGCTTTGGTTTTTCGCCGTAAAGATGATTAACCAATCGAGCAAATTCTCCTGTTTCCTCCATTAAACGAGCCAAAATCGAAAGTTGACTCCAATATTTCCATTTATTTTCTTTAAACCACTTATCAAGTTCTTTTTGATATTTTTTCACCTAACTATCCTTTATATGATTCATGCTTTGATCAGCTGTTGGGTTCATTATACTTTTTACTTTGATAAACGCCAATAAAAACATAAATAAGCAAGACTATAGGCAATCCAACTATTAAATCAACTGATAAAGCATTTCTATGTTTTATAATTGTCAATCTCTGGCTCTCCTGATTTTTGCATTCCTCATTCATATCTGGGTAACAGGGTGAAATATATGAGATTTTGACAGTACTGATAAAATAAAAATGTAGCAAGAAGAGTATCACAAAACATATAATTACTTTTAGTAGATTCGGTTTCAAAATAACATGTATATTATCTCTCTCAAAGATTAAAACGATCGCTAGTATTATCACTATTGTTAATAGAAATATTAATAACGGTACAGACATAACTTTATCCTTTCTAAAAATTTCCTAACTTCCCAAACAAATAATTTTTTAATTCCTTAATTTCAATCCGTTCCTGCTTCATGGTATCGCGGTCGCGGACGGTGACTTTTTTATCTTCCAGTGACTCAAAATCAAAAGTAACACAATACGGCGTGCCGATTTCGTCTTGCCGACGATAACGACGGCCGATTGAGCCGGATTCGTCAAATTCTACCGCTCCCCAACATGTTTTTAGATCTTGATATATCTTTTTAGTATCTGCTGATAACTTCTTTACCAATGGCAAGACTGCCACTTTGACCGGTGCGATTGCCGGAGAAAAATGAAGGACGGTTTCAATATCTCCCGTCATCCCAGACTTGATCTGGGATACAGACTGGATTCCTGCTTTCGCAGGAATGACATCAGCGGTTTTTTCTCCCCTACCACCTTCCACCTCTTCAAAAGCATCACAGATAACTGCCAACATTAAACGCTCAATCCCCACCGTCGGCTCAATTACATACGGCCAATATTTTTCACCCGATTCTTGATCAAAATATTTTAGATATTTACCACTTGCTTCTTCGTGTGATTTCAAATCAAAATCAGTGCGGTTAGCTAATCCTGTTAGTTCTTTAAAACCAAATGGATAATTATACTGAATATCCACGGTTCGTTTTGAATAATGCGATAATGATTCTTTGGGATGTTTATAGTGCTTAAGATCTTCTTTTTTAATTCCCAAGCTCAAAACAAAATCTTCCCAAGCTTTTAGCCACTCATCAAAAGATTTTTCGTCATCGCCGGGCTTTACAAAATACTCAATTTCGGCAATTTCAAATTCACGAACGCGAAATAAAAAATCTTTGGTATTAATTTCATTACGAAAAGATTTACCCATTTGAGCAATTCCAAAAGGAATTTTTTGGCGTGATGTTTCTGCTACCTGCTTAAAATCTACAAACATTCCTTGAGCGGTTTCGGGTCGAAGATAAGTTTCATCGGTTTTGAACATGGTATTAAATGCTTTTGGATCAGTTAATTCATGCTTGCCACCTTCTGAGCATTTGAAAGATTGCTCCATAGCTAAAGGCGCTTCGCTCGCAATGACGTCATTGCGAGGAGGCGTAGCCGACGCGGCAATCTGATTTTCAATTTCGTCTAAACGAAATCTTTGATTACATTTTTTACATTCCACTAATTCGTCAATAAAACCTTTTTCATGACCGCTCGCCTGCCAAACTTTTTTATTCATTAAAATAGCCGACTCTATGCCAACAATATCGTCACGATTTTGGACAAAAGTTTGCCACCAGAGTTTTTTAATATTGTTTTTTAAAGCTAATCCATAAGGTCCAAAATCGTAAATTCCACCAAGTCCCCCATAAATTTCGCTTCCGGGTAACACAAAACCGCGTCTTTTTGCCCATGAAACAATTTTTTCTAATTTATCTGCCATAATTTTCAATTTAATTTATAGGTGGTATTGATACTGGAGGAGAAGCTACTGGTGGTATTGGTGTTGGCACTTGCTCTTTTATTTTTTCTTTATCTCCTAATTTAGCATAAGCAAGCCAAATTAAAAACGCCAAAGCTACACCACTGACAATTGCTCGATAAGGCTTACCAACTTCCTCGTAATTGGCAATAAAAATATACAGCAAAGTGGTTAAACCAGCCATGACCAAACCCCAACTAACCGGCGCTACAGACCTTACTAAAACTCCAGCAATAATAGCTAAAACGCTTAACATCGTTACAATAAAAAATCCTTTTTCTTTATTAGTTTTTAAAGTATTTTCAAAATTTTTCTGACATGTCTGATAAACATAATCATCTTGATAACTATAATTATAGTTATTGTAATTATTGTTATTATAACTTGGTTGACATGTCTGGTATTTTGTTGTAGGATTAATCGCTTTATTGACAAAAACGATAAAAACCACTGTCAAGATAAAAATCGCAAAACCAATCGCAATTTTTTTAAATTTCATTTTGCCTCCTGTTCTTGAAATTTTTTATATGCAATATAAATTAATATTGCCACCCCTAACCCAGCTAGTATTGCCATTACCGACGGCGAAATACTTTCAAGATTTATTCCAATCGCATAGATAATCGCAATAATTGAACCGGCAATTAGGCTTGTTGATATTACGGTATGATGCGAGATAGTAAAACCAACAATTAAGAAAATTACCGCCATCACTAGCATCATAATCAAAGATTCGGTTTTAGCTAATTCATTAAAAACCGCGCTGGTTGAAAAACCAATAAAAAACGGTAGAACAAACATAATCGCTGTCCCTACTCCAAATTGCCGCCAATCAATTGGTGGCGCACCCGGTTTTCTTTTTGCGGTCGCCTTAACAATAACGAAAATTATGCCACCAATAACGAGAAAATACATCAGTGGGTAAATGAGATATTCCATAGTTTGCCTCCTTAATTTTTCTTTTTTTCACTTTTTAATATAACCAAAAGAACAACCAAAATAACGACAAAAGTTAGCCCAACACCAATAATTGTTGGCAGTTCACCCATCCAATTATTATTATAGTATTTTCCTTCAACACGAAAATTTTCATTCGGATCTAAAGAAGAAGTTTCTTTGGTTACGCCCGGCGCAGAAATAATACGGCTTGAAACATCTTTAAATGAAGCACTTTCGCTAAATGATTTTGAACTTAACGCTGGCAAAGCCGAGGTTATATTCGATTGATAGTTTGTGGTTCCTTCCGCTGTTTCCTTAATATAAAGATCGTCGGCAACATCTATTGCCACTCTTACATTATCAATATCATAAGGAGATTTTATGGTCTCAAAACTGTATTGATACCCATTCCAAACTTTGTTTGCCATTCCTTGAGTTTTGTAATACAAAATCACTGTTCCGGTTTTTTGAGAGGCAATCGGTTGTTTTAAAGCCAAATCCAGAGTAATACTTAATCCATTATTGACTATTTTTAAAGAGTCGGTATCAAGTAAAGCATAAGTATAAGAAGGGATAGTTTGGCTTTCGCTATATTCCAAACATCTTCTTTCTCCGCTTTGATCAATAGGACTATTGTAATCATATCTGCTACAATTTGCCTGTGTTTTAGTTTGAGCTTGTTCCTGAACGGCACTGATTACTCTTACTGTTGTCCCATGAATCTCCAATTTAAGATTTTTAATTTCATCTTTACCACGATTTAAATAAATAAGCTTGGCGACAACCGCTGATTCTTGTTCCTTATCATATACAACTGAATAATACTGGGAAGTTTCGTTCCCAGTCAGAGCTTTTACATTCATTGACGAAAAACCCAATACCAGAAACAGACAACTCAATGATAAAATTTTAAATAATCTCATTTTTACCTCTTGTATTTATCATATATTTTTTTTACTTTTCTCGCAACTGTTTTTCAAAAACCTTTTTGATTTAAATTCTTTTTGGGCGATAAAATCAATATACAAGCTAGCAATGCTTAAGATTTTTTTAGATAAGTCTTCGCTGATACTGACTTTTTGAACCAAAGAAATATGATTAGTTAAAAATAATCGCAAAATTTTAATTGCTTCAGCGCTTATTGCAATACTTCCGCTACTGGCACATTTTTCACAAACCACCCCACCACTTTCAAAACTAAAATAATTATTTTCAAATTGCAATTTTACGCCACAAGCAACACATTTATATAACTCCGGCAAAAATCCGGAAAGATTTAAAAAATTTATTTCAAAATAAGAAAGCAATAATTTATTTTGGTTATTATTTAAATGCTCTAAAACTTCGTCTAATAGTTCATAAATTTCCGGATGGGCTTGATTTTCCGCCGTCATTCTTTCAACAATTTCGGCCAAATAATAAGCCGTATTAGTAGCTTCTAAATTACTATGGAGTTTTATAAAACACTTTGTCATTTCGGCATCGGTAACAATATCCAGATTTCTACCTTCGGCAATGCCTAAATTAACAAGACAAAATGGTTCTAAATGCCCTGCCAATTTTGACAAAGTTTTTCTGACTCCTTTGGCGATAGCTTTGATTTTACCATTTTTTAAAGTAAAAATTGTTAAAATCCGGTCAGCCTCACCAAGATTCATTCTCTTTAGGACTATACCTTTGGTTTTATAATTCATAAAGTGAATTTCCGCGCTTGTTTACAAGCTATAGTTCAACGTTTTTTAAAACCTCTTCGGCTTGTTTTAATTGCTCGGGCGTGTTGATACCCAGCGCCTCTTCTTCTTCCGTAACGGGTATGGCGACCACCTTTTTGCCTTGCTCGCAGGCAATTTTAATCATATCGGTTAAATAATATTCTTTTTGATTATTGTTAGATTCTAACTGCGAAAGATTTTGCCAAAGCCACATTGAATCAAAAATATAAAAACCGGGATTACTTTCTTTAATTTTTAATTGTTCAGCGGTGCAATCTTTTTGTTCAACAATACCAATAACATTTTTATTTTTATCACGAATAATTCGCCCAAAAGCCCAGAAAATCGGGTCTTGAAATATGACTGTCAACATAGCTACCATTGGTTTTTCTCCCTCGTAAAGTGCGATTAATTTTTTAATTGATTCACTTTTATACAAAGGGCTATCGCCGTAAAAAATTATAATTGATTCGGCTTGGTCCTTTAATATTTTTTCCGCCATCATAACGGCATGGCCAGTGCCAAGTTGTTCCACTTGCAGGGCATACTCAACTTCTGATTTCAGATAGTCCATCACCATTTCTTTTTTGTAACCAACAACAATAATAATTTTTTTAATGCCGGCATTTTGAATTAATCTAACGGAATGTTTAATAATCGGCTCGCCATTAAGCTCAAACATCACTTTGGGAATTGGCGAAGCCTTGCCTTCATTCATTCTTGTGCCTTTTCCCGCTCCTAAAATAATGGCTGCGTATTTTACCATACGATCTCCTTGTATTATTTGATTTTTAACATCAATCTATATCGTCGCGATGATTACAAAGTTAATTATATATCTAGCTTAAAAGTGGCCAGTATTTCTTCTACTTGATTTAAACTATCTTGATTTAAACTTATAAATGTAATATAAAAATCTTTACTTTCCGCAAAATACTGCGTAGTATCGCTTGGAGTATAAAAAGATGATTTATCATTTTGTTTGTAACCATCTAATTGACCGATTTTAAATTGCTCTTGATTGGTAATTACTGATTCTCTACCAACTGGACCAATGTCACTAGCATAATTTTTTAGGGAACCATATTGATTACCTTTTTTACATGTTTCGCAAACAATAATTCTCAGTTGATTTTGCTTCTGGCCATCGATTAAATTAACGGTTCCCTCATTAAATGCTTTATTAGGATCATCTAATAACGCAATTGGCGATGCTGTCCAATCTTTTGGAATACTAATTGAATACTTAAAAGATTTATTTTTATATATTTTCCAGCCATTAGCACTTTCGGTAGAAGCCGTCGGAGTTAGGATTGGCACAATTATTTCCGATTTTGAGTCAAAATAATACCACACCAAATAAGCGCCACCTGCCAAAATTACAACGATAAAAACCACCAATAACCACGGTGCAATTGTTCTTTTTTGAGATTCTTGATTCATTTTTCCTCCCTTATAAATTTATTTTAGTGATATTATTATATCTTACTTTTGGCAAATTGGGCAATAATGGGTACCATGACCGACAATGACCATTCTAATCGCACTAATCGCACGTCGGATGTGCGATCGTATGGTTAAAGTTAATCTAATATTAATTTTTTAATTTTGGCTAAATCTCTTTGATAAGAAATTCGATCATTGGTGAATTTACGATATTGAGACGAGTTAATTTCCAAAATATCATTAAATTGGCAAATCGCAATATTACTATTTGTTCCAAGATATTCATTAAAAGAGGAATATTGCCATTCTTTAGGTTTATCAATTATTTTTGCCGTTACCGGATTTAAATGAATATATCTGGTTAAATGCATTAAATATTCATCTTTTTTTACTAAGATACTTTTAAATCTACTTTCCCACAAAGGACCTCTTCTTTTATGTTGAAAATTAAAATACTTTGAATAGCTATCTAAAATATGTTTCATGTATTGAGAAATTCCTTTATCTTGCAACTGCTTAAGAACTAAATGAATATGTGTCGGCATAAAACAATAAGCTATAATTTGAACGGAATTTTTTTTATCTTTTTTAATCAAATTAAAAGCATTATAAAAACCATCATTGTTAACAATTTGAAAATTAATAAAATCAGAATATCTGATGTTATTATTGTTAATTTTATAATATTGTATTAATTGCCACATTCTTTCGTAGTCAAAATTATTATTAAATATTATATAATCAGCAATACTTCGTGAAAAAACATGATAAACTTCCCCAGTAATTAATGGATCTTTCCTCATAAATATAGTATATCACACGTAAACCGTATAATCGCACAACGGATGTGCGATTTAAGGTTATCATTGGCAAATTGGACAATAAAAAGAACCTCTGCCACCAATTTTTATTTTTTTTATTTCATGACCCTTGGGATCTTTTTTCTTTTGATAAACTGCGGTTATTTCCATATAATGACCTTTTTGCCCTTCAATATTAACATAAGTATTTTCTGATGACCCACCATATTTTAAACCTAAATTAATAACTTTTTCAATCGCAGATTTTAATTTTGATATTTCTTCATCCGATAATGTTTTAGCCGACCGCGTGGGGAAAATCCCTGCCCAATACAAAGCATCATTGGCGTAGATATTTCCCACACCGGCGATTTTCTGCTGATCCATCAAAACCAATTTAACCGCTTTACCTGATTTTGAAAATATTTTTTTTAAATATTCAATATTAAAATCAGGATTTAAAGGCTCGGGACCAAATTTGTCGGGACCAATAATTTTTTCAATTTGATCGCTTTTATAAATTTTATTCCAGCCAAATTTTCTAAAGTCATTATAGTAGAGATGCGAACCGTCGGAAAAAGTATAAATAATATATGTGTAAGCATGGGGCGGTTCGGCATCGTAAAGTTTTTGCGTATGACCGCCAACCGCTTTTGATTTTTCATCTTTGTAAATTAATTGACCGGTCATTTTTAAATGAATTAAAATAGAATAATTGTTGTCCAAAACAATTTCCAAAATTTTAGCCACCCTTTTGGCATCAATAATTTTAGCGCCGCAAATATCACTAATATTTCCGACAAAAAGTTTCGGCACTTTAATTTCAATGTCTTTAATAACCTTGCCTTTAACTTTTTGAATTAAACCTTGTCGTATTGTCTCAACTTCTGGTAATTCGGGCATAAAATCTCCTTTTTCTAATTTAATAGATTGCTTCGCTGAAGCTCGCAATGACAAATTTATATGGTCTATTTTAATTTTACTTGACTGTAACTGATTTAGCCAGATTGCGAGGTTTGTCGGGATCCAGACCCTTTTCCAGTGCCAAAAAATAAGCCAAAACTTGAATCGGCACAATGTTTAAAATTGGCGAAAGGTCCGGCAAGTCGGCCACTTTAAGGAAGTAATCAAAAACTTTATTTGCTTCCGGCGCCACGCCAATGATATAACCACCTCGCGCTTTAATTTCTTGAGCGTTTGATAAAATAACATCTTTTGTTTCGTCATTGGAAACAAAAACAATGCACGGGACATCTTTTTCGATTAGCGCAATGGTGCCGTGTTTTAATTCCCCACCGGCAAAACCTTCGGCATGAATGTAGGAAACTTCTTTTATTTTTAAAGCCGCCTCCAATGCCGTGGGAAAATTTAAACCCCGGCCGATAGTAAAAATATTTTTTGAATTTTTTAATATTTTTGCCAGCTTTTTAATGTGATCAATATTAGAATTTTTTAAAATTTCCAAAACCTCATATGCTGTAATTTTTAAATTCCTTTCGGCTTTTACTAAATCACTGGCGGTGGCGCAACTTAATAAATACAAAATCGCCAATTGCGAAGTAAAAGCTTTAGTTGACAAAACAGCGATTTCTTTGCCCGCCGGGGTGAGCATTACCACATCCGAAAGCCTGCCTAATGTTGAATTTGGATTATTTAAAAGGGAAAATATTTTTGCTTTTTTAGCGCGAGCGGTTTTGACCGCATCAATAACATCGGCTGTTTCGCCTGATTGCGAGATGGCAAAAAGCAAAGTTTTATCGGTGATAAAATTGCCGAAAGCTGGAAATTCACTAGCTATTGCGGTGTTTACATGAATTTTTGCAAAACGGGCAAAAAAGTATTCGGCCGAAAGCGCCGCATGATAGGCCGTTCCGCAAGCGACAAAAAAGGTGCCAAAAGAATTACGAATTAAAGCGGCATTTGTTTCAATTTCCTTTTTGTCCATCGCCACAATTTTTTCCAAAATTTTTGGCTGTTCATTAATTTCTTTAAATAGAAAATGCTTAAAAGTGCCGAGTTTTGCTTGGAAAAATTCGGTTGAAATTTTTTGAGAGTTTACTTTTTTTAGAGTGCCCGTTTTAATATCGTAAATTTTTATTTCAGTCCCCACTTCGGCTAAAGTGCCATCGCGCATTAAAATAACATCCGAAGTAAAATCAGCGAAAGCTAAAAGATCAGAAGAAATATATTTGACATCTTTGCCGATTCCAATAGCCAAAGGACAACCATTAACAGCAATATAAATTTTATTTTCGTTTTGACTAATTAAACAAATTGCATAATCGCCTTGAAGTGCATTTAAAGAAATCCTAAAAGCTTCGACAATCGATTGATTTTTTTTAAGGTTTTCTTCCACCAAATGCGGAATAACTTCAGTATCAGTCTCTGATGTAAATTTATGACCTTTTTTAATCAAGTTATTTTTTAAAATTTCAAAATTATTAATAATGCCGTTGTGGACAACGGCTAAATTTTGAGCGCAATCTGTGTGGGGATGAGCATTTTCTTTTGTTACCCCGCCATGAGTTGCCCAACGGGTATGACCGATGGCTAAATGTGAGTTCGATGTGATATTTTTTGAAACAACTTTACTAATTTTTCCAGTTTCTTTAATAACTTTAAGATTATTGTTTTCTATTAAACTAATTCCCCACGAATCGTAACCGCGGTATTCCAGTTTTTTTAAAGCTCCAACGACAAAGTCTTTGGCATTTCCTTTACCAATGTAACCAACAATCCCGCACATTTTACACTCCTTTTTATGAGACTAATTTTAAAACCTCTTTGGCTAGTTTTTTTGAATCATGATAGAGCGGATTTTTTTCATCAATCAAATCGGCTTTTTCAATTTTATATCGCCCCACTTTTTCTTCATCAGTTGTAATATTTTTTACTTCGCCCAATCTTTTACCGCTGGATTTTAAAATTAGACGGGAGTTGACTAAACAAATATCAAATATTTGAGGATTGCTGTGGTTAATTAATGTTTTAATGTGATCACTAACTGTGTAGCCTTCTGTTTCGCCTCGCTCGGTGGAAACATTGCAAATAAATATTTTTTTTGCCCGGGAAGATGCGACTGCCTGGCAAATTTCTTTCAATAAAAAATTAGGAATAATACTGGTATACAAACTGCCCGGTCCAATTAAAATTACATCGGCTTTTAAAATTGCGCGAACAGCATCGAGATTAGCCGAAGCGCTTTCTGGATGAAGGCTAATTTTTTTAATCGGCGATCGGTGTCCTGCAATAGTAATAACCGATTCGCCCCAAACAACTCGGCCATTTTGCAATTTAGCGGAAATAATCGCATCTTCGTAAGTTGACGGCATTACTTGACCTTTAATTGCCAAAATACGTGAAAATTCTTGAATCGCTTTTTTAAAACTGCCGGTAATATCTTCCAAAGCTACAAGGAGTAAATTGCCTATATTGTGGCCTTTTAACCCCCTACCATGCGGAAAACGATAATTTAATAATTTGTGATAAAGATGTTCCTCGTCGGCTAAAGCAACAATACAACTTCTAATATCTCCCGGCGGTAAAACATTAAAATCTCTTCTTAAGTTTCCAGTTGAATGACCATCGTCGGCCATGGTGACAATGGCGGTTAATTTTTCAAAATCTGCTTTTAAACCTCTAAGCAAGCTTGCTAAACCTGTCCCACCACCAATAACTACAATTCTTATATTCTTATTCATTTAGAACAAATATCTCACTGTAGTGAGTTATCTGTCAATAGTGATACCTTAAAAAGATTTTTTACTTGCCAATTACAATATTAACATTTTTAATATTTTCGCCCGGGACCAATTCAACATTTGTCGCACCACCGGGAAAAAAGAGAACTTTAGCTTCAACTTTATGCTTTCCTTCGTGAACATTAGGAATATTAAAATTACCAGTAACACTTGAGACGCCGATTGTGCGACCGTCTAAGGAAATAGTCGCCGGCATTAGCATGGGATAATTTCCGGATACTTGAACTTTTCCAGCAATTGAACCAGCTAAATTGGAAGGCAAGGCCTCCATAGTAATATCAATATTGTTACTGGAAAAACAAGCCAATGAAGCGGAAAAACTTGAGTCTTTGTAACCGCGAGTTTTAGTAGTAATTGTATGCGAGCCAAACGGCACAATCCATTTATAATCACCATTAGTATTAGGCGAACCAGCGCCGTCAACATCGGTGGCAACGATGAGAATTTTTTGATTACTCAATTTATCTAAAATACTCCCGGAAATTTCTGCCCCATACCATTCAAAATGCATTGAGTCGCGCTCGCCAGGCCAATCACCGCCCCAAGCAAAACCATATTTTTTAAAAATATTAACAATTTGAATAGGAATATCGGACTCCGGCGGACCATAATTACCCGGCTGATAAGGATTAGTATCGGGGTTAATATCAATTGCAATTCCCCAAGAGTGCAGGGATTTACCACTCCCACCTACTTTTTGACGATTATTGTAACTAGTAATATTAGTAAAATTATAACCAGTTTTAGCTTCATTGACTTCTTTTTGAATTTCGTCAAGATATGGCGGCAATAATTCATGGACCATAATATCCGAACCAAATAAATTATAACTGACCAAGTTGGAACCAGGCTTTCCAAAAAAATTGGAGATTTGACTGGAATTTTGGCAACCAATTACAGCTTCAGCTCCGGTTTTAATAATACCTGTCAATTTAAGATAATAATAGACACCAAAGCCGAGTCCAACGAAAAGAATAATAACTAAAATTATTACTTTGGTCTTTTGAGTCATAAACCCTCTTTTTTTATATATTAACAAAAAATTAATAAAACTACCAATTTATTATAATGTTTCCCATTCATCTAAAAATTGCGCCGGAATTTTAATTTTGAAATTGGCAATTTTTTGAATAGCGTCTTGATGAAAATGTTTGCGATTTAATGTTAAAAAATAATCGGGCTTTAATTTTTGGACTGTTTCAAAAATTTGCTGATCGGACCTTTTAGGAAAATGTTTTGACAATTTTTTATCAATATTTATTGAATCTTTGACAATCGTAAATGGTAAATGTTTTAAAGCATAATAAAAATATGGTAAAAATTTGGGTAGTTTTTTCTTAAGATTTCTCTCCGACTCATCAAGAATTTGCTGACTTATATAAGAATCTACAACTCTGGTTTTCGTCAATCTTAATACGACAGCTGATGCACCAGTGGTTGAGGCCACACCAGCAATGAAAACATTGCTATCTAAAAATACCTTAATCTTCTTCATTGATAAGATCTTCTATAAGGTCTTCTATTTTTAAGCCCTTTTCTCTCATTAATTCTTCGCCTTTTTTCTGAATTTGCTCAATTATACTTTCAGTTGGTCGTAAAAAAATTCCTTTTCCAAGCTTTTCAACATAAAGAATATCATTTTCTTTAATTTCTAATTCTTCCCTTAAATTCTTTGGAAGTGTAATCTGACCCCGCTCCCAAACTTTAATTTTGTCAATTTCATTTATTTTTAACATTTCTATTCCTTTCTATAAATTCAGTATATCAGTATTTCAAATTTTCTGTCAAAGGTACCAAAAATCCCTTGTGATTTAAATATTGAAGAATGATAACCACCAACTAAAAGCCAGTAATATTTTCTTTTAATCAAAACCACCACCGATTAGGTGGTGGCGAAAATTAGCGCATTATTTGAAAAGAAAATTGTTATTGCTCATCCTGTGTTTGTTCGCCCGAGGTCATCTTACTTAGAAAAAATTCCTGTAACTCTTCTAAACCACTTTGAGACTTATACATAGCAAACACATTCCCCATATCCTTCCTAGATGTTTGCTGTTTGGCAGATAAATTATTAAATTTTTCTTGATCTGTTTCGGAAGGAAGAACTCTTTTTATTATCGTAGGACATGAAACACAAGACATTTCGTCAACGGCCTCTTCAACCGCAGCTATCTTACAATGGTGATCTTCAAAGATTGCCAGAGTGTGATCTTGCCATTTTGACTGATTTTCACTCTCTGATTTTTGCCTAATTTCTTCATACAGTAACGAATATCTGGACATTAGTTCAGGAAGAAGTGTTTTGTCAAAATTTACAAACAATTCTACAAGTTCATGATATTTATTTTCCCTTGATGTGACGTATTCATCTTCTATTTTTCCAAGTTCTTCCCATATCACACTCTCTTCGTCACGCAATTTTTTGACTTCTTGCAATTCTGCTATTTTCTCTTCCGGAGATCGTTCGGTATTCGTCCCCTCTGATGGAATAACCCCTTCGTGTTCAGTTCCCATTTTTACCTCCTCAAATTTCTCTTAAGAAAGCTTTTTGCCTTCCTAACTTTCATTTAACTCTCTCTCTCTCTCTGCTTGTCAATAGTGTGAAAAAAAGATACAAAAAAATCCCTCGTAATTTCTGTGCTGGCGTCGATTTACTTTCCCAGGACCTTGCGGTCCAAGTATCATCAACGCTATGGTGCTTAACGGCTCTGTTCGGAATGGGAAGAAGTGTTGCCACCACGCCAAAACACCAGCACACAAACTGCGAAGGATTAAGTTATTTTATCAGTGTCTTGATAGTTATTCTACCAGAATAAAAAGTTTTTCTCGATCTATTAGTACTCCTTGGCTAAATTCCTTACGAAACTTACACCTAGAGCCTATCAACCCGGTAGTCTACCGGGGATCTCAAACGAAGTCTAATCTTAGGATGGGCTTCCCGCTTATATGCTTTCAGCGGTTATCCCAACCGAACGTAGCTACCCAGCAATGCCCTTGGTAGAACAACTGGTACACCAGAGGTTCGTCCACTCCGGTCCTCTCGTCAATTTACCACGTATCACTACGTGCTCAGACTATATCTTCACCCCGCCAAGCGGGGGTCGGCGTATTATATCAATGTAATTCAATTACTTGCGAAATTGATATCTTGTCCAATATAATATCGGACTCAGTCGTTACGGGGTCAAGGGTGTAAGATTTACACCCCGACTTCCCACGGTATTGTCTTGAACCATTTTTGGTCCTCAAGTAAATTGTACCATTATTTTCAGACCAATGAAATAATGGCTATCAACAAACCAAAAAAATTCAAGATTCCACCGTTATTAGCCGAATTGTCATCACAGATTACTCCGTGAAGTAGCAAAAATTTACTAGGAGTAGCCTCCCTCAAACTTCAAACGCCCACAGCAGATTAGGACCGACAGTCTGTTACTTTTGGACCACGTCAATAACTGAATTATATCTATGGCGCCCTGCCATTTCTGCAGGGTCTGAATATCGCTATTCAGCTCGGACTATATCTTAGCCACTTTTTTCAAGTGGTTTCTTCGTATAGTCTCTGAGGATTTCAAAGTAGTAATTAAGTCTTCCTTTTTGCGAATACGTCGTTGACCAGATTGATTCATTGTATAAGCCAGACCAACAATCTTTAATAAACCTTCAAGATTTTGATGCTGACCTTGATGAACTAATCTGACAATTTGAGCAAAAATTTTAAAATCTTTTTGCTTCTTAGTTTTAAGTGAATAAGTTTCAAAAAACGGAATAACTCTTAAAAGTAAGTCTTCCCTATTTCTGACGACATAAACTAATGTTTTGTCTTCAGACTTGGGATGATTTTCTTTTATATAACCACAACCAAAAAGTTTTTGAGCAAGTTCTAAAACTTGTTTGCTCTCACGATGTTGTGAGAGGTGAAATTCTGGCATCACTGAAATACTCGCACTTAAATCATCTCTTTTTGGAAATGCTATATGGAAACTTCCTTCACCGTCAACTAAACCAACGACGTACCCGCAAAGATACTGCCTTGATCTTTCCTGCTGGTTGTCTGCACTAGTCGATTTTTTACGATTCATACCCTTAGTATAAAACGTACCGCTAGATTCTACAAGTCCTATTAGGACTACAGGGTTCCCAGCATATAGAAGAATTTATAGACAGCTTGTTCTATTTAACTGTCTTACGACGTTCTGAACCCAGCTCGCGTACCCTTTTAATTGGCGAACAGCCAAACC
>CAYZMA010000022.1:0-17495 GCA_964479405.1 uncultured Candidatus Saccharibacteria bacterium | reverse complement strand
CATTTGACCCAACAACTGCATTTCAGTTAGGTAGTTTGACGACTTGACACGGCCCTAGTCTTGTCCAATACAAGATGAGCATGAAATAGATGCCAGTTCCAACGCAAAATGAGCATAAAAAACAATTGATATGATTCACGCACTTTGTCATTCCAGAAAGGAGGGACTCCTTATCTGGAATCTAGATTCCCGATGTCGGATTACCATCCGACTCGAGAATGACAGTATAAACTGCGTAAGTCCTGTAATTATCAGTTGCCTATTAAACCACTATTTCATGCTCATATGATGATTGGAATATACTGCCCTAAACCTCGTCAATAATTTTTGAAAGCATTATTTTCTTTTCCACTGAAGCAATTAGCCGTCTGGTTGCCACCACCGAATCAGGCGAGACGGAAACGGAAGTCGCTCCTTCCTTAACCATTAACTCGGCAATCTCCGGATAAGTCGTCGCTGCCTGACCACAAATAGAAACACTAATATGGTGCGTCCGGCAAGCTTTAATCACATGAGTTATGGCAATTTTAACCGCCTCATTTCGCTCATCAAACTCTTCGGCTAGATGTTCGTTGTCTCTATCTGTGCCTAAAATTAGTTGAGTTAGATCATTTGAACCAATGGAAACGCCGTCAATACCAAGAACACAAAATTGATTAATTAAAATGACGTTTGAAGGCACTTCCACCATCATCCAAAGTTTAAAATCCGGACCACGCTTAAGACCGGACTCCTCCACCAAATCACGAACTTTTTCAAATTCCTCAATAGTTCTAACAAATGGAATCATTAAATACAAATTTTCATACATCCCCCGAACGCTTTTTATAGCTTCCAGTTCTAACTTGAATAAATCCGGCTCTTTTACATAGCGAAAAGCGCCCCTGTAACCAATCATTGGATTATTTTCTTGGGGTTCAAATTCAGCCCCGCCTTTTAAATTTCTGTATTCGTTGGTTTTAAAATCAGTTGCCCGATAAACAACCGGTCTAGGTGAAAAAGCCCTGCAAGTCTCTTTTAGCCCTTCAACCAGTTTGTTCACATAGACTGCCGATTTGCCGGCTTTAACCAGCGCCCGCGGGTGTTCGCCAATTTCAGCAATCATAAATTCCGCCCGCAATAAACCCACTCCGTCGCAAGGCAACTTTGCCACTTTCTCGGCTAAGGTCGGCTCGCCCAAATTAACATAAACTTTAGTCGCTGTAATCGGAATTTCTTCATTGAACCCGCCGCTATCATTTTGACCCGGTGGCGATTCTTGACGAGAAACTTTACCTTTATAAACAAAACCCTTTGCCCCGTCAACCGAAACAACTTGACCCATTTTTAAGGCATGAGTAGCCGTGCCGGTACCCACGACACAAGGAATACCTAATTCTCTTGAGACAATCGCCGCATGAGAGGTTTGTCCGCCAGTTTCAGTAATAATTGCGGCTGACTTTTTCATTGCCGGGACATAGTCGGGACTGGTTTTTTCGGTTACTAAAACATCGCCTTGTAAAACTTTATCAATTTCACTCGGCGAATGGATAATTTTAACCGGCCCAGACGCAATCCCCAGCGATGCCGCAATCCCCTTTAAAATCACCTCCAACTTGTCATTCTGAGCCGTAGGCGAAGAATCTGGCAGCTTGTCTGCCAATCCTGCATTCGCAGGAGATTCTTCCCCCACCACGGCGGGGTCAGGATGACTTTTTATCGTGGTTACCGGTCTACTTTGAACAAAATAGATATTACTGCCTTCAATCGCCCATTCGGTATCTTGAGGAAATTTATAGTGATCTTCAATTTTTTTGCCAAATTCGGCAATTTTTTTAATCTCTTCGTCGGTCAGTTTTTGCGCTTTTTGCTCCTGCTTAGTACAAGTAATATGTTTATTTTCTTGACCCACTTTGACAATTTTCCAAGCTTGAAGTTCAATGTTTCTTTCTAAAATTTCTAAATTGCTTTTTCTGACAACATAACGATCAGGAGTAACGCTACCAGAAACAATTGCCTCGCCCAACCCCCAGCCGGCCTCAATGACAATTTTTTCCGTGTCTGAAGTAACTGGGTCAAGGGTGAACATTATACCCGATTTTTCCGACTGAATCATTTTTTGAACTGGAACAGCGATACCCACTTTTAAGTGATCATAATTATTGACTGCTCTATAATAAATCGCCCGCGCTTCAAAAAGCGACGCCCAAGAACGACGAACGGCTTTAATAACTGCGTCTGAACCAGAAATATTTAAAAAGGTTTTTTGTTGACCGGCAAAAGAAGCCGTCGGCAGATCTTCCGCTGTTGCCGAAGATCTGACAGCCACAAAAACAGCCGAGGAAGAAGAGGTGTAAAGTTTTTGATAAGCCGAAGTGATGTCTTTTGACAAAGCAGAAGGCATCGGTTTAGCCAAAATTTCTTTTTGAATTTCCAGTGCAATTTCATTTAGTCTTTTATTTTTGTCAACATCAATGCCACTTATAATTTTTTTAATTTTTTTATCCAGTCCGGTCTTTTTTAAAAAGTCAAAATAAGCCGTTGAAGTAACAATAAAACCAGGTGGCACAGGCAAACCGGCATTCGTGAGTTCACCTAAATTTGCCCCTTTGCCACCAACTAAAGCCGTGTCGTCTTTACCAACATCCCGAAACCAAACAATATTACTTATGACCCCTCCTTGCCAATTTTCAATTTCTAATTTTCAATTTTCAATGAATATGATAACTACGTTACTAAAGGCAATGACTTAATTTTAAAACTTTATAGATTGTTTCTATTTTAAATCCTCTTCTCTGCAGAAATCCGGCTTTTTTTTCAAAACTCGCATCTTTTAATCGGCTTTTGCTTTCCAAAGCCAGCTTTGCCTGCTTTTCTTCATCTTGACCATCTAAAGCATTTTCTATTATTTCTTCGGCAATCCCGAATTTTTTAAGTTCTAATTTTAAAAGATACGAACCAGTCGGTTTTAAAAGATTTCTATCCGCTACCCACATTTTAGCAAACTTTTCATCGTCTAACAATTGATTCTTCTTTAAAACAGTAATAACTTTATCAATTTCTTCCGATGATATTTTTTTCTTCTTTAATTTTTCTTCAACTTCAAAAATACTTCTCGGCCGAAATTTTAAATAGTGAAGTGCAATTTTTAAAGGATCGTTTTTCATTTTGACTTTGACTTTGACTGTTAGAGTATAAAAACATCAAGTTCTTTTATTTTCTTTAACCTTATGTCGGCGGTGATAAATCCTGTTGATTGGTAAATTAAAGCAGTTGCAACTATTATCGCGTCAGGCGTCGTCAGATTATATTTGGCTCTAAGCGACGAGCTTAAATCCGCTATATTTAAGTCAACATTGAAAATTGTCAAATTGGGAAAACCGGTTAATAATTCTTGATACTCTTTAACCAATAAATGATTCATTTCTTTTTTGGGTTTGGTTAATATTTCTATCAGACCTATAACGGAAGTTACACCTTCAAATTTTCCTTCTTCTAAGCAAGAAAATATTATTTGGGTTTTTTGCCAAAAATTTTTGTATTTCTCAAATTGGTAAATAAAAAGCATCGTATCTAAACCAACAATCCGATGTTTTTTCAAAAATACCTCTAAATCATTTGGCATATTTTTTATCCCAACTGGATCTTTCTTGGCGGATATATTCCAAAGGATCAATATTTTTCCAAATCTCTTGACCTAACCCCAACATTTTTTCTGAATAGCTTCTAGGAGACGGAGACATTACAATAGAATTACCAACGCAGTAGACATACATCTCCTGACCCTCTTTGATGGCGGTTTTTTCTCTAATCTCTTTAGGAATTACCACTTGGTATTTTTGGCTAACAGTTGTTTTTATCACCTGACTCCTTCTTACTTACTATATTTCTTCTTACATTTTATAACATCGTCTTACTTTTGTCAAGAGCTATTCCCTTAGAAATTAAACTTTGTAAATATTATCAACTTTTCCAACAAAGCTTCCCGCTGAATTTCATAAGGTTGGAGGTTTTCATTCATTTTAAAAAATTAAACCTATTGTAAGATTTTACCTATTTCTATTTTAAGTTCAGGAATATTAATGGAAAGTGTGTTCCATATACTTTCCAAATCAATCCCAAAATAATCGTGAATTAAAACATCACGAATACCAGCAATATTTTTCCATTCAGTTTGAGGACTTTGTTCTTTCTTTTTAGCGCTAATCCTTTTTGATGCTTCGCCAATAATTTCTAATTGACGAATAATCGCACTTTGAAGCATTTTGTCAGACAAAAAATCATCTTTAGATTTATCTTTTAAAAAACTTTCAATATTTTCTATTGCCTCTAAAATATGTTCAAGATAAAATTTATCTTTTTCTTCGATCATAAATTACTTTTTGAGAAGATTTAATCTCGTTAGCCATTTTTGGATTGATGCCACCAACAGTAATCAAATCTACTTCTTGGCCAAGCACATTCTCCAAATTATTTTTAAGTGCCACAATATCAAGTAAAGAATATTTATTGCCCGGCGCAAATTCCACCAGAAAATCATAGTCACTTGTCGCTTGAGCTGTGCCTTTAGCGCGTGAACCAAAAAGAGCGGCGAAATGAATTTTTCTATCACTAAAAACTTTCTCAATTTGATTTTGATTAGGTATTATATTAGTTTTCATATTTCTATTTTAAGTAAGAATATCACAATTGTAAAGACAACCTACTCTTTCTCTTCTTTTTCTTCTTTCACCATCACTTTTTCTTCAATCGCCTTAGTAATTTTGGGATTTTCTTTTAAAAATTGTTTCGCCCCTTCTCGCCCTTGTCCTAACTTTTGCGGTCCCATTTGATACCAAGAACCAGCTTTACTAATTATTCCCATTTTAACCGCTAAATCCAATACATCACCTTCTCTTGAAATGCCCTCGCCAAACATCATATCAAATTCCGCCACCCGAAATGGCGGCGCCACTTTATTTTTCACCACTTTAACTTTAACTCTATTACCAATAGGAATATCGCCTTGTTTTATTTGCTCTACCCGGCGAATATCAAGACGCACCGATGAATAAAATTTTAAAGCCATCCCACCGGCAGTTGTTTCCGGATTGCCAAACATCACCCCAATTTTCATTCGGAGTTGATTAATAAAAATCACCACCGCTTTAGAACGGGAAATTGCCCCGGTCAATTTTCTTAAAGCTTGGGACATTAATCTTGCTTGCATGCCCATTTGAGCATCGCCCATTTCGCCTTCAATTTCGGCCCGTGGCACTAAAGCCGCCACTGAATCTATCACGATCACATCAACGGCGTTAGAACGGACTAATGTTTCCGTAATTTCAAGCGCCTGTTCACCAGTGTCCGGTTGAGAAATTAACAATTCCTCTACATTAACCCCTAACTTCTTGGCGTAATCAGGATCAAAAGCATGTTCAGCATCAATAAAGGCGCCCATCCCACCTTGTTTTTGCGCTTCAGCAACCGCGTGCATTGCAAGGGTTGATTTACCGGTTGACTCCGGCCCAAAAATTTCAATAATTCTGCCCCGCGGAAAACCACCCACACCTAAAGCCAAATCTAAAGAAAGCGAACCAGTTGGGATGGACGCTACTTGCAATTTTTCCTTTTGACCAAAACGCATGATTGCCCCGGTGCCAAACTGTCGCTCAATTTGCCCTAAAGCCATCTCTAAAGCTTCCTTTTTGGCCTTATTTTCTCCCCCTTCTGCTTTTGAACTCTCCGTTGCCATAGTCACCTTTCTACCCCTCCATATATTACCAATTTTCAATTTCTAATTTTCAATTTTAAATCAATTTTCAATGACATAATTTTCAAACTTTTTTAAGTGAGCCAAGTATTCGTCAAAAGTAACTCGCGCAGGTCAAAAAGCATGGTTCCGCGATTAGCGGATTTTTGACCGAGCGTGTAGGTGGTGATTTGTCGCTGGACAAATCAACTACCGGTACTTTTGACGGATACTGGTGAACACATCCCTAATATTCCGCTAATATTTTTATAATTTTGACTGTTTCTTTTTTGGTTCTATTATTCGCCCGAAGTTCAATATTATTCAAACCAGCTTGAAGCTTAACCGTTTCACGGAAATTTCCTTTATCATCTAAAAATATCACTTGATCATTAATCCTTAAGGAAGCGCCGGCATCAGTTTTACCGACAATCTCAACTCTATCTTGACGAATAACGGTTTCATTTGAAGGCGATTGAATTTCTAAATTTGGTGGCGAAGTAAAATGTTCAACCGCATAAAAAATATACCCCACAAAGCCGGCTAAAATCAAAATAATGCCAACCAAAATTATTGTCCTAGGTGTTAAATAAGCTCTTTTTTCTTTAATTTGAGTTTCTGGCGCTAGTTCTTTTGGCAGACTGCTTTTTCCTCTTTCGCGATGAAAAACATCAATCAATTCTTCTTTCGGTACACCTAAAAATTCAGCGTATTTAGCCAAAAAACCTAAAACATAAACATTAGCGGGTAGTTCAGAATAAGCGCCTCGTTCTAAAGCGTCAAGATATCTTACCCTGACTTTTGTTTGCTCTTCCGCTTGCTCCAAACTGAAGTGTTTTCGCTTTCTTAAATTCCTTAACTTTTCACCTAAAGTTTTTTCACTGAATATTTTTTTAAAAATTTTCGCCACGGTTTAATTAAAGCAAAGTTAGCCATTAAGTCAAATTTACCAAAGGGTTGACAAATGTAAATAATTTGATAAGATATAGGTAAAGGTCTCCGGCACGAGGTTTATATACCTCACTTGCGGGAGATTTTTTATTTTCTTTGCTATTCCTCAGGAAAAACTGACATAAAGTCTTTTCTTTTTGTTTTAATATTTTCTTTTATTTGAACATAAAACAATTCCCTTGATGGAGTTATGCCTCCAAAACGATGTAATATTTCTCTCTTTTGATTGGGATTTGATTTTGACGTCGGCTTATAATTTGAATTTTCAATTAGCTCAATTGCGCATGCAAGAAATTTAAGACGACGTAACCGTTCTTTTTTGGGTTTTTGGTTAAGATGCCCCCAGAACAAACTAAAGAATACTTTTTCTTTTTTGAAATAAGATGATCTTAAATAAGCGCTCCTCTTGGATCGCTTTTCAACAGAGTGATAAATAATACGAGCTTTTTTAATGATTTCTTTATAACTTGTACCACAGAATTTATTAGTTTTCGTTTTATATATAATCACAATTAATTTATCTTGCTAATCTGTTAGTAGCTTCCTCTAATCTATGAATTACCAAATCTCTGTTCGGAATAATAGTTGATTTAGATTCATCAAGTAATCTATCTTTGAAAACTGGCATTACAGGTACGTATTTATTCCTAAATTTTTCTTTTTGTGACGATTCAGGAAGTTGACCGGCATCAGAAAAATTATGTAAAAAATCGGCTAATTTAATTACCAATACATCGGGGTCTTGAATAGACTTAGCAACATGTTCTTTATAAAGTTCATGCTTTCTATTCTGAAACTTTTCCTTGTCATTTGGGTCAATATCTTGTTTTGCCGTTTTATCAAAATCAGGATTGGAAAGTTTGTCTAGAATACCCGCCACCCGCCCACCATATTTTTCATTAATTTTGGATAAAGCAAGTTCTCTAATCTCGTCTTTATGGTCTTCTTCAAAGTTCTCACTGCCAACAACTTCACCATACTTGGCTTCCAACTCAACTTGAGCTAATTTTACTCCTTGATCTTCAACCGTATCATGCAAAAGAGAAGCCTCGATCAATTCAACATCTCTTATACCAAAATCTTCAACCACAGTTCTTGATACCTCTAATGGATGGCTGATATAAGGCATACCGTCAGGTCTGTCTTTTTGATCTTTATGAAACTCAATCATCTGGAAGAGTGTTTCATTGATTTTTTCCTGTTCAGCCAAATCAAATGTATTGGCAATAAATTGGCGATAATGCTCAATATTTTGTCCTGCCAAACCCATCATCTTCTGATCCATATTCATAGCATCAAGTTTTTGCTCAAATTCAAATTTCATCCCTTCAGCTTGAACTTCCTCTGGTTCACCTTCGGTAAATTCATTCATTATTTCCTTTCAAATTATTAACTCACATTTTTTGACAATTATTTGGCAAAAGTAGCATAAAGAAACAAAAAAGCACTTACAATCATACCAACTAATAGCAAATTTCTAGCTAATTTGTACATTTCTCTTTTAGGACGATAATAATATTTAGCAAGACTGTAGATTTGACCAGCATAATTTTGAGTAATCTGATCCTGTTTACCTAAAATTCCTATCAATGCATCACCATATGCTGTCGCTGAAGTAAAATCACTAATTTGCTTATTTTTCATTAAACTTTGAGGTTCAATTTCTTGTTTATGACTTTTTCTAATGAATTCTGGTGGATGAACCGCCAATAAGCTAATAATCAGTGATAAAACCGAAGCAATCCCTAATGTAAAAAATACGGGCGTAAGGTCGGTGTTAAGCTTAGATGTTGAAAATAAAAAAATTCCTGAATCAATACCAATCAAGATGTTAATTTGATTATCAATGTGTTGGGTCTGAGACAATGTTTTATCTAAAACATTCCCTAAAAATTTAACGGTACTAGCCAAATCATTTTTGGAATCTATTTTTTCATTTTCCATGATCCTCCTTTTTTAAATAAACTTTACTGTATTTTAATTAAAGCAAAGGAAACGGTTTAGGTCAAACGGAGCCATTTACTTCTTGATAATATTTTCCCCCAATTTTCTCGCTTCTTTTAGAAAAAAATCTTGCCATTTTTGATGGTTAATTTCTTTAATCATTCGGGGGTAATCCTTCACATCCCTTGCTTTCATCAGCTGACTACCTAAATCAAGAGGATCAATATGCCAATCAAATTTTACCTTAGCATCCATTAGTAATTTATCAAAATTATATTTTTCTTTATTTAAAATGAAGTAAATATCAATGAAATCGCGAGAACGTGGTCTTGTGGCAATAGTATGAACTTTATTGACAGCAATATCGCGTAGACTATCTATCTCAATATTTTTATACTTTGCACCTTTTTCAATTCTCGGAAAAGGATAATAATTAAAATCTACTTTTAATGATTCTTTGTCAGAATATACTAATTGATACGAAAAAAGACCCAAAAATTGAGACCTTCTCATCTCTTTTACTTTTAATACAGAGGCATTTTTTCTCAAAAAAATCTCAATCAATTCTTGACCAACTTCTTCGTTTTCACAAAATAAATCAATATCTTCTGACAAACGATGATGTAAATAAAATTCAGATAAAACAGTTCCGCCTGTCCAATAAAATTTTTGAGTTATTTTTGGATTTTTGTTGATAAGTTCCAAAAAGTCAAGTTGTCTGGGAGAGAGTATTCTTTTTTCCATAAAATATATTCTAAATATCTCCTTTTATAAGGATCGATGCCATCTTTAACTGTCTGCCAATAATTTTCTAAGTCCTTCTGCTTGATTTTTTCTTTTCCCAATCCAAAATTAATCAGCTGTTCTAACCGCCATATTTTGTATTTTTCCGGATATTTTTTTAAATATTTTGTGTCAACAGACCAGTTATTCATACTTTCATTTTACCACATTTATTGGTTCTTTACTACTCTTAGGTTAGGTCAAACGCAAAAGAGTTAAGAGCTTTTGATAAAATTCAAAATTTTGTAAAATTAAAATGGCAAAAGCGGTTAGAAGTAAAAAGGGCGACAAGGTTACTCTTGCCGTGGCTGTAATCTTTTTTTGTCTGAAGCTAAAACCAATCAGAAAGAAAATCATCAGGAAAAAGCTGGCTAAAACCAATATTAAAACATTGGAAGCGCCAACAACAAAAACAGTTAAAAGCAAAACATAAAAGTCAGCCTTGTCCAATATCTCGGCTTTAAAAATTTTCCGCAAGACTAGCAATACAAGAATTAGAATAAGACCAATTGCTAGAGCGAAAACATAAGAGGAACTTATTTGCCAAGCCACCTGATAGAGATAATTACTTTTTGGCGGTAAAAGAAACTTACCAAAATCATCACCTTTAAGCTTAATATAAATATAGGTTATCTGAGTCGCAATTTGCAAAAAATAAATCAAAATAATTGCAATTAACGAGCGCTTGGCAGTCTTAGAAGTAACTTTTGACTTTAGTTCCAAATAAAAAAGCCGTAAAATTATAAGGCTTGATAAAACCAGCGGGACCCAAAAAATGAGATTGGTAAATAAAGACATAAAAAATAAATCCGAAATCTTAATGACTAATGTCTAATAAAAATCTAAATGTTTAAATGTCAAATGTCAAATAAAAACTCCACACTAATAACGAATGTTATCTAATAACTAATACTATCATAACCTGTATTTGTTATTAGTTTTGATTAGTTATTAGTGAGACATTAGAGAATTGTCAAATCGGTGCCAAGTTCATAAACATTTGGATTGTTTCCACCATCAGTTGAGAGCTTGGTAATATTTTCCGGACTTTCAAAAACACAATCAATTTCGTAAGTCTTGCTACTTTGCGAAACACCTAAACGATAATTGTAAATAGTATTGTTAAGCGGATCAATTGGCAGTAAATCAAATGGCGCGCCAGTGGAAATTAATTTAAAATTTAAGGGAATCCAACCAGACCCATCAATATTCTCTAAAGCAGTATTATTTGTAAAACCGGCATCAATTGAAGAGTACGGTCCTACTAACCCTTTAAAATCATGACCATCGGCTAAATATTTTGCCAAAGCAGTTGTCAGATTTTTCATATCACTAGACCGTTGACTGTCGCGGCTTTTTTCAAGTATTTTTGAAGGTTTAACAATAAAAATAACCCCGGCAATTAAAATTGCAATAAGAGTCAAAATAATTAATATTTGCGCAAAACTAAAACCGCTTTTAATTATTTCCTTCTTTCCTTAAGAAAGCTCTCCACTTTTTCTACCACTTGAGTCGGCGTTACTTCCGATTTCACTAAATAGTCCACCGCTCCAAGCTTGAAACTTTCATAAATGGCATCTTCTTCACCAATGTTCGTCAAAAGAATAACCGGAGTATTAAAAGTTTCTGTTTGCGAGCGCATCTTTTTAAAAACTGCTAAACCATCTAATCCGGGCAGGATGATGTCTAACAAAATCAAATCCGGTTTTTCACTGATTGTTTTTTTTAGACCATCCCAACCATCATAAGCGGTAGCAACTTCGTAGCCATCGCCTTGAAACTTTTTCTCATACATACGAGATAAAGTAATGTCGTCTTCAACTAAAAGTATTTTTCCTTTTTTTGTGGGCATAATCGCCTCTCTTTTTAGTATACTTTGTTATTTAATTGTTTCAATAGGCAGTCTTGTCCAATACAAGATGAGCATGAAATAGATGCCAGTTCCAACGCAAAATGAGCATAAAAAACAATTGATATGATTCACGCACTTTGTCATTCCAGAAAGGAGGGACTCCTTATCTGGAATCTAGATTCCCGATGTCGGATTACCATCCGACTCGAGAATGACAGTATAAACTGCGTAAGTCCTGTAATTATCAGTTGCCTATTAAACCACTATTTCATGCTCATATGATGATTGGAATATACTGGCAGACTAAAATAAAAAGTCGTGCCCTTGCCTTCTTCAGACTCCAGCCAAATTTTTCCATTCATCATTTCAAGTAACTTACGGGTGATCCAAAGACCCAAGCCGGTACCGGTAATCTCAATTGTTTCAGGATTTCTAACACGATAAAATTTTTCAAAAAGTCTTTTTTGATCAGCTTTACTTATCCCTATCCCTGTATCTTTAACCTGACCGATAATTTCATTTTCATTTTTCTGACAAGAAACATCAATTGAACCTTGTTTAGTATACTTAATCGCATTGCTAATTAAATTATTTAAAACTTGACGCAATCTTTTTGAATCAGCTTTTACTTCCGGAATGGCTTTATCGTCAAAATTAATAATTAAATTCTTTTTGTGCGCTTGAGATTGATATTCTCTCACTGTTTGAGTAATAAGCATTGAAAGATCAACTGCCTCAAAATTAATTTTAACTCTACCTTGTTCAATTCGATTGACATTAAGTAAATCATCCACCAAATCAGCCAATCTTTGATTAATAACCACCACTTCTTCAATTGTTTCTTTTGTTTCACCACTGACTCCGCCGGTGTCGCCTTCCAAAATCATATCTAAATAACCCTTAATGGCGGTAATCGGCGCCCGCAGTTCATGGGTAGAAAGTGAAATAAGCTCTTCTTTAATTTGCTCTACTTCAATTTCGGAAGTGATGTCCCTAAAAGTCACAATCGCGCCGACAATTTTGTCACCAACATCATAAACAGCCGCCACTGAAAGATACACTGGGAAAAGAGCCCCGCTTCGTTTGCGTAAAAAATATTCTTTTGAAACAATCGGTTCGCCGGTTTTCAAAACTTTACTCAAAAGCGAATCTTTGGCTGAAACTAACTTTTTTTCTTTATTAAATAAACCCAAAGTTTCTTCAAAATATTTGCTAAAAAGCTCTTCGCGCAGAAAACCGGTTATTTCCTCGCCTGATTTATTAAAACGGATAATTTTTTGGGTCTTATCAATGGCTAAGACGCCATCGCCAATAGAAGTCAGCAAGGCTTCGTCTTTTTTCCGTTCTTCTTCAATTTGACGATACATGGTTGAAGAATTAACAATAATGGCCGCTTGGGAGGCTAAAATTGAGACTAATCTTAAATCAGTTGAATTAAAATTATTTTCTCGTTGAGAGAAAATTTGAATCACTCCCAAAGTTTGCGATTTTACTCTTAAAGGCGCTACTAAAATACTTTTAATGCCATTAATTTTGGCTCTTTTTAGAACAGCTGATGTTTCTGGATCAATCTTGTTTTCCATAACTGGTATGCCCTTGCAAAAAGCTTGCCCCATGACACCTTCATCGTTGCGAACTCTAAAATCGCTAATTTGTTGAGAGTTCAGACCAAAAGCCGGACTTTCACCGCAAAGAAGATAATTTTCGTGGTTAAATAAAGCTACTAATCCAATGTCTCCTCTGAACATTTTGACAATAGCAACTAAAATTGAATAGAGTGTTCCTTCAAAATCAAATAAAGTGGTAATGCTTTGAGAAATTTGGTTCAAAGCTTCAAGTTCAGCCAACCGATCCCGATTTTCCCGCAAAAGATTTGCCGACTGAATTGAAATAACCGCTAAAGCCGCTTGATTGGTAATCGCCCCAAAAAAATTAAGGTCTGTCTGGCTAAATTGTCGCTCCTCGTAGGTAAAAACGCTCATCACGCCGATTACTTGATCATGAATCATCATTGGCATAGCAATTAAAGAATGAAAATTTCCCTGAACAACTTGCGAAGCCACTTTTTCGGCTTTTAAATTTGTAATTACCGCCGGTCTACGACTTTTTACCACTCGCCAAGAAATACCGCCGGAAGCGGAAGGAATAGGTGGTTCTTTTAAGATATCGCTCAAACCGCGAGCCGCTTTACGAACTAAAAAATCCCCTTCCAAAATCATTAGAGAACCGGCATCAACTTTTAAAGCCGTTAAAACTTCGTCCAATAAAGGACCCCAAAGATTTGGCAAATCTTCAGCGCTAGAAGCAATTTGAGAAATGGAATACAAAGCCTCTAAATTTGATTGTGCTTGATTATTGTCCATCATTTATATAATACAAAATTTGCCGCCAAATTGATACTGGACTAATAGTAGAGTTAAGTAGTCATTGCGAGTATTTTATTTGTCATTGCGAGCTCCGCCAGCTGGCGGAGCGAAGCAATCTATTTGTCATTGCGAGGAGCAAAGCGACGCCTTTAGCTGTGGAGCAATCTTATTATTTTCAATATGAACCAGAAACAATATTATGTTTATTTTATGACAAATCATGCTAATACGGTAATTTATGTCGGCATAACTAATAATTTACAAAAAAGAGTTTTTGAACACAAAAACAAAATAACTTATGGCTTTACAAGCAAATATAATATTGATAAATTGGTGCGTTACGAAATTTTCCAAGACCCAATATCGGCAATAACAAGAGAAAAACAAATTAAAGGCGGTTCAAGGCGCAAAAAGTTGGAATTAATTGCTAAAGATAATCCAAACTTTGAAGATTTATATTCAAAAATACTTTAAAGATTGCTTCGCTTCGCTCGCAACTACAAGTCAGATTGCTTCGTCGCTTCGCTCCTCGCAATGACAAAATCGCAATGACAAGTTAAAATTTATTGATCTTGATTCGGTGTTTCCCCTTGCCCGGGTTCAGAGTTTGGCTTATATGGTGGATACGAAGGATAGTTTGGCGGTCCGCCAACTGGCGGATTCGGTGCTTGATTATATTGATTAGGATAATTGTTTGGACGCATTGATTGATTCTGATTCATTGGCGCTCTGACCTGCTGACGCTCGTGTTCTAAAGCAATTGGATCAACCATGACATCGCGAGGTTTGGCGCCATCAGGCGGACCAATAACCCCATTTTGCTCTAAAATATCCAGAAGCCGAGCCGCCCGGGCATAACCAACCCGCAAACGTCGCTGTAAAAGCGAAGCCGAAGCTTTCCCAGCCATAACAACTGTTTCTTTAGCATCGTTGTAAAGTTCATCTTCAGCCATAACCTCACCACCCACCCCGCGACCCATTTCTGGTCTATAGTCAAGAATAGTTTCGTCGTATTGAGGGGCGCTTTTGGATTTGAGAAATTCAGTAACTTTAGTAATTTCTTTATCATTTATAAAGACGCCTTGAACCCGCTTGGGTTTGCCTAATTCACTGCCAATGTAGAGCATATCACCATGACCAAGTAATTTTTCAGCCCCGGACAAATCAAGAATAGTCCGTGAATCAACTTGGGAAGCAACGGCAAAAGCAATTCTGTTGGTAATGTTGGCTTTGATTAGTCCGGTAATCACATCAACCGACGGTCGTTGAGTCGCCATGACTAGATGAATTCCAACCGCCCGAGCCATTTGAGCTAAACGAACAATCGCCGCTTCCACTTCATTAGCCGCTTGAGCCATTAAATCAGCTAATTCATCAATAAAAATCACAATATAAGGAATACGACCATTGGTCGGATTAGCATTGTAAGCTTCAATATTGCGCCGATTGGTTTCTTGAAAAAGTCTAAAACGACGATCCATTTCCGCCACCGTCCATTTAAGAGCTGAGATGGTTTTATCAACATCGTGAACCACCGGCGATAAAAGATGAGGAATGCCGTTGTAATGAGTAAATTCCACTCTTTTTGGATCAACTAAAATTAACCTTAAATCTTGAGGCGAATTCTGGTAAAGCAAGGAAACAATCATACTATTGATACAAACTGATTTTCCTGCCCCGGTGGCGCCGGCAATCAAAAGATGGGGCATATTTTTTAAATCGGCAATGTAAGGCGCGCCGGCGACATCTCTGCCTAAAGCAATGGTTAAATTTGATTTTTTGGCTTTGAATTCATCGGACTGCAAAATTTCCTTCATTGAAACAACCGCGCCGACTTTATTAGGTATTTCAATTCCCACCGCCGCTTTACCCGGAATCGGCGCTTCAATTCTAATTGGATGTTGAGCCAAAGCCAGCGACAAGTCATTAGCCCGAGCCGTAATTTGAGTTAACTTAATTGATTGTCCCGGTTTTAAGGTATATTGAGTTACTGTCGGACCAACATTGACATCACCCATAGTCACATCAATGTTAAAATCTTTCAAAGATTTCTGAATAATTTCCACATTTTTAGTAATATTGCCCGGCGTGGCTTTGGAAGCATTGTCTTCCAATAATTCTGGTGGCGGATATTCCCACGCCATTTCACCAGTTGTAGATTGAGGATACTTTGCCGGCATATTTCCCCTCTGCAAAGTTGTAAAAACCGCCGTTTTTGGTTCATTAATTTTTATGCCGCCGTCAATCGCGCCCGGACCCAACCTTTGCCACAAAGCGCGAATAGAAGTATTAAAAGTAATTAGAATGGAAATAATCGCCAAGGCAAAAATTAAAATCAAGGAAGCGTAAGGTCCCAAAAAACTGGCAAATAAAGAACGGATGCCAGAACCAATCGCTCCGCCAAGAGGAGAAATCATTGCCGGCACAAAAATTAGAGAAAGAATCGCCCCAATAACAGAAGTGGGCTTAAGTTGAAAACGATTAGGAAAAAGTAAAACTAAACCATAACCAAGAAAAACAAAAGGAATAAGATAGCCAATAATCCCCCAGCCATTAACCGATAAACGAATAAAAAAACGACCAAACGAGCCGGCAAGATTAAACATCCCTAAAAAGATAATAAAACCTAAAATAATTAAAATGACCGCTACCACATCGCGAGTGGTATCGGGATTCATGGTCCAGTCTAATTCTTCCCAAATAGAAAGACGCTGACCCTTTCGTCTATATTTTCTCTTGCCCATATTACCCATCTCCTTAAGTATAAGTTAAGTTTATTATACCACTTTAGTCTGTCATTGCGAGCGTCAGCGAAGCAATCTGGCTTAATGTCCAAAAAAACCGCTTCTTAGGCGGTTTTTTGTGGTTCAAGTGATTCTCTATGAAACTCAACCAATTTGCCGGTTTTCGGATCCATTTCAACATCAATTACTTCCGCTTTGGCAGATTGATTAATTTCCCTTGAAATTTCCCCAATATTTTCAGTTGTCATATTCCCTCCGCTCCTGAAGACGCGCTCCGCGATAGCGGAAGCGGAGTTCAGGAAGCCCCGCAAATTGCGCTTCTTTGCGTACACTACGGAGTAGGTTGCAAAGAAAGCAATTTTGCTGGGGCAATACTTTTACCTTTTAATTTTTAACGTCTATTAACTATTAAATAAGTATATCACAAATTTAACCCTCTGTCAAGAAAAGCCCCGCCGGGGGTGGCGGGGCGAAAGGGATGGGGGGTTAAAAAATAGGATGAAATTTCCTTAAGAGGAAGCGAAAGCGGAATCAAGCTGACGAAAAGCTTGAAAACGATTACTAACACCTAGCTTTTCATAGATTCTAGTCAGATGCCAATCTATCGTTCTCTTGCTCACACACAACGTTTCCGCCACATCTTTACTGCTTTTTCCTTCAAATACTAAGTCAAGAATCTCTTTCTCTCGTTTTGTTAACCTATCTTCTGACACAGATTACCTCCTATTGTAGATTAGTCGAACACTTTAGTAGTCTACCGTATTTTTAAGTTTGTGTCAAGGTTTTTAAATGTTTTTGAATGTTTTTGCCACTAATTACGGGTGTAGCTATTGACAAACTAAAATTAATATATTATGATAATATAATCCCTTAACAATCCGCCAGCCGGCGGAGTGGATAACTTTCAACCGAAGGTTGTCTATGCACCTTACAAGGAGAGGGATTATAAAAGACTTTCGTTCTTACTTCCCCGCCGTGGCGGGGCGGTAGGGAGGATCTCAAGTCTTTGTCAAAAAAAAGCGCAACGAACGGTCAATAATTTAAAGTAAATTTGGGCCGACTTCCGATTGCGCTTTTTTGATAGAAAAAACCGGCTCTACAATAAATACAGTGGTAGTTTTTACCAGAGATAAACCTAGACAAAA
>CAYZMA010000021.1:0-18313 GCA_964479405.1 uncultured Candidatus Saccharibacteria bacterium | reverse complement strand
AAAATAAAACTATTTATAAAATGTTTTTAAATACTGCCACCGAAGCTATAGTTTACGATAGGACTTACCGGTAGGCACAAAAGGAGGTGAAAGCGGTGCTCAACTCTTATGGCGGCGGTCACAACAACAGATTTCCGGATGAAGAGGGAGGAGATAGAGCAGATAATAATAGTCTTCATGAGACAACGGATGATCCCACTTGGTTTAAGATTTTAACCATATTGCTTATCCCCGGGGTGATCTTCGCACTATGGCTGTTTATTCGTACTTTCCCTCCCCCATAGGCCATCTCAGCCAAGTTGTTTCTGGACCGACTGGGGTTATACTGATGGGCGGGGGACTGGTCAGCATCTTCGGGTTTATCCGCCGACGCAAGCTCTATCTATCTGGTTCAAATTGAACCAAATTCAAAAAGCCCTTGGTATCCACCTTGGGCTTTATTTTTATTTTCATACCACTCCTTACTGTGTATAAAGTTTCTATTGCACATTCTATTTATTTTCTATACAATAATAATGTATTAGAATATTATTAGAAAGTCAAGCAGGAGAAAAATGCTAACTAAAAAACAAAAGGATGTGCTGGATTTCGTTAAAAAATTTATTGATAAAAAAGGAATTGCTCCTACCCTTGACGAGACCAAGAATTTTTTTGGTTTAGCTTCTGTCTCAACAGCCCACCATTACATAAAAAAACTTCAGGAAGACGGTTACTTGCTAAAGGAATATAACAAGCCTCGCTCTATTGGTACGATTCAAGAACGAAGAACCGTAGATATTCCCCTTTTTGGAGTGATCGCAGCAGGACAACCGATTGAAGCAATTGAAGTTCCCGGGCAAACTATTACAGTTACAAAAGAAACAATTGGAAATTATGGTGAACATTATGCCCTTCGAGTCGCTGGTAATAGTATGATTGATGAAGGAATTTTTGATGGAGATATGGTTGTAATACGAAAACAAACAATTGCAGATAACGGACAAACTGTTGTCGCAATTATTGATGACAATGGTGCAACTTTAAAAAAGATATACCGAGAGAATGGCCGTATTAGATTACAACCGGCAAATCCCGAACTTTTTCCAATTTATAGGAAAGAGGTAGAAATCAGAGGGGTCGTTGTAAAGATAATCAGAAGTCTTGATAATATGGTGGAAAAAGAAAAGGCAAATGACGACAAATTCCAAAGAAAGATTGATTATTCGTGGGATTTCGCGGGAGAGAAAACAAAATCATATACCCATGGCTTACACTCATATCCAGCTATGTTTATTCCACAAGTAGCAAATCGACTTCTTAAAAAATACAGCAAAGCGAGTGATACGGTTTGCGATATTTTTTGCGGATCAGGAAGCGCTCTAATAGAAAGTAAGGTTTTAGGTAGAAACGCGTATGGAATCGATCTGAACCCACTAGCAATATTTTTAGCACAAGTTAAAACTACTCCAATTAACCCATTAATCCTTACGAAGGAATATTATGATTTATTAAACCGTATCAATAAAAACAAAAAAGAAGTGATTGAAAGTCCGAACTTTTTTAATTTAGATTTTTGGTTTACAGAAAATGTTATTCGGAAACTATCAATTTTGAAAAAAACTATCAAAGAAATAAAAGATGAAAATATTAAAAACTTTTTTATGGTGGCATTTAGCGAAACTGTACGCCTTTCATCAAATACTAAAAATGGTGAATTTAAATTAGTCCGAATGCCTAAAGAAAAGTTGGAGAGCTTTGATCCCGATGTCTATGGGATATTTAGAAATAAAGCCGAATCTAATATTCAAGGCATGAATAATTTTTACAACAAGGCCAATGGTAAAACTTGGATAAAAATCATTGAAGGTGATTCCTCAATAGACAATGGTATAAATGAAAATTCAATAGATTGCATAATAACATCTCCGCCATATGGTGATAGTCGGACGACAGTAGCTTACGGACAATTTTCAAGATTATCTGCCCAATGGATAGATATATTTGAAAATCCTGATGATGCGTCTGGGGTTGATAATAATCTTCTCGGTGGTAGAGCATCAAAAACACTAGACCATAACTTATCGTCGGAATACTTAAAAGAATCACTGTCAAAGATTATAAATAAAGATGAAAAAAGAGCAAAAGATGTCTTAAGCTTTTATATTGGGCTTAATAAATGTCTTAAACAAGCATATAAAATACTCAAACCAAACAAATTTTTTTGTCTCGTTATCGGCAACAGACTTGTGAAACAAGTGAGAATCCCAACTGACTTTATAATTGCAGAGCTTGGTGAAAAGATAGGTTTTTCTTGCGAGGAAATAATTGTTCGCAATATTCCCGGGAAAAGAATGCCATCAAAGAATTCTCCTACTAATGTTGCGGGCGAACTTGAAGAGACCATGAATAGGGAGAGTATAGTTATTTTAAAAAAAATTAAATAAGTTTCTCGTAGTTGTCAAAAAGTTCCAAAAAATTCCGTTTATCAATTCTAAAACCAGTGCCATGATCATGATACTTTCCAGCACTTTTACCACTACGATAAACCCCAATTCTTATATCAATCTTTAACTTATCATTTTGAATAGCAGTGGTAAATTTGTTTATATTTAAACCAGAAAGCAGATAAGCTTCAATGTAATGAAACTTTTCCGAAGCTGTTTTTCTTTCGCCCGAAGTCTCCGCAAACACCAGAAGTATTTTATTAGATTTTGAAACTAATACATCATCAAAAGTTGAAATGGGCCAATATGCTTCAATTCCAGCGGCATTTTCAAGTCTAAGAATCCCATCATCTAAAGAAACCTTTAATCCTTGATTATTTAATTTTGAACCACTAATTGTAGAATGTAGGCAAAATTGACCGAACGAATCCTGATACTTCAGTTTTTCAAATAATAATTTATTCACTCCTCTTGGCTCGGGTGATTTCGTCGCGATTGTTAGCATGCTTTGAGAATCGATTCTTTTTGCCTTTAATTCTATTTCGCCAACATCTGGCAAACGAAAATTATTTTCTGGAACATCCAATAAATCTTCAAGAGTTTTGCCAATACCTGTATCATTTACCCTATGCGTTAGGATATAGCCCGCCTTCTTAATCTTTTTCAATTTTTTAACAAGTTGATCTAGCGTCATCACTACCTCACAAAATAAGAAAAATGAAAAATGGGGACGAAAAATGGGGACGGTTCTCTTTTGACCTGATATTTTGCTATTTTTTATCTCTAATTTTATTTACTTTGGTCGAATTTACTGAACGAAGTGCGAACTTTTTTTGAAGAAAAAAGTTCGCAATGATGCTAATGTTCCAATGCTCCCCACCCCACCCTAATTGTCCAGCTCTTTCTGCGAAAGGGACTGGACGCAGGCGTTGGCAAAAAGTTTCCCTCCCCACACCCGTTTTTACCCCTCGTAGCTTTAGCGAAGTGGGGCCTCTTTTTGCCTGTCCCGCACCGAGCTTCGCTCTGGTGCTGGGGCCCGCCTGCAAAGGAGCGAGGGGGAAAGAAAAGGGGGCGAAAAAAGGTTGAAACCATTGGGAAATCTTAGTTTATCATACACGATCAGGGGGGATTTGTCCACCAAAAAAATTGAGGATTTATCAATCACCCCACCCACATGGGGCGATTTGCTAGTTCTTTTTGTAGTATACTTTCGGCCCGTCTGTGCCTACTTGTTTGATTAGATTTACTTTTTCCAATTCATCGAGATATCGGCAAGCGGTCGTGTCGGAAACATTTAAAAGTTTCCTGACATCTTCGTTGTTAATTTCATTATCAGTTTGATTATTCAAATATTCTTTGAGCTTTGTCATATTTTCGCTTTTGATTCTCTCTGCATCATTGGCAAATGTTTCCGCTTTGTTCCGCTTGCCAATAAAATACCCAGCGGTAAAACCCAGAATTATTCCAATTAATACATATACAAACCAATTCATAACTCTCCTATCTTCTTACGATTTTGGCTATATTCAATAAATTCTTCTCGCGTTACCACGTGCATTTGGTGGTTGTCTGAAAACTCTATCACGCGTTCGGATTCATCGCTGGCTTTAAGAGAATTATAAAAATTATTAATTGATTGCTCAATCTCTTTATGTAATTTATCAATATTAACAATCCATGTTTCGCCATCTTTGGTTTCATCTATTTTCTCAACTAATGGCGAAATGGTTTCTTCCGTCATTGCAAATAAAGTAATTTTTCCTTTTTCATCCTTTTCAATGTTTGGTGTCCACATTAGATTATAACTTTGGTGCTCCAATGCATTGCGAAGACGATTTAATATTGTCAATTCGTCTTTAGATAACATATGAGGAAAATATTTTTTTACATAATTTTGCATATCACTATCAGATAAGGCAATTGAATAATTTAGAAGAACCCTTAATAATATAAAGGCAGCAAACGGCGCGTCCGCTCCTTCAACTATTCTTTTATTTGTTTTTAGATCAAGTCCTCTGCACCAACATACATCTCTTCTTAATAAGTATAAACTCGAATAACCTTCGCCGTGCTTAGAAATATATTCATCTTTACTAAATTGTGGTTTGCAAAAAATTTTATCTATCTTTTTCATGGTTATCTTATGGCTCCTAGATGTATTACTTAAAGCCATACTCTTCCTCAATTTCTTTAAGTCGATATTTTTCAAATCTTTTCAGAAAGTCGATGACATCGCGAGTATCCTGTCTGCTTTCATCAACGGCTAAACTATAATCTGTGCTCGAAAAGTCCATTTTATTTGAAAAAATGTTTAATATCTCAGCTACTAAATTAAAGATTTTCTCAATATCACCGTACGATAAATTAACATTTTCTTTTTTTAGATCCTCGTGTGCCAGATTCTGATCTCTATAAGTTTTTATTTTTTTTCTTATGTCCTTTGTTTCTTCAAGCTTATTGTTTATTGATTCAAAATCTTCTTTTGTCATTCCCTCATATCGGTCAACCAAATCATCTAAATATGCACGGTCGGAATTTATTTTTTTAAACTCTTCAATATTTAATTTTTTCTTATTTGAGTTTACATAATTTATTAGCTTGTTAAGATGAAGCGACCGAGAAGCATCATCTAGTATTTTTGCTAATTCCATTAAGAAATAAAAATTCAACGATTCACGCGAGATAATGAAGAAACCTTTAAATCTATTTATGACCTCGTTATTTTCACCTGCTTCTTTTTTGCCAACTATATTTGGTGCCCGCAACTTTTCCATTTCATCATAAACCCGAAATGCACAAAGCGCATGTAAATAAATAGACCGCATTCTTTTTAAATATTCTTGAAATTTTACAAAATCACTAGTCATAAAACTAATTTAAATCCAGAAACTTCCAATCCTTCAAATCATCGGGATTGTATTCGTATATTTTATTGTCATTGTACCGCCAACTACCTTCCTTAAATACAACTACTCCGCCCCACAAGTTTTTGCCACTTTTGTTTTGTTCTTGGATGTAATTTGTTAAAGCCTCGGCTTTTTCTTTAGCAATTTTAGCGGTAATACCACTTTTCGTATCAAAAAGGCCTATTCGGCCACCTTTCATAGCTATAATAAAATCAACATAAAAAGCTCTTTCTACTCCTTTCTCGTCATTGTAATTGATTGCGAAATACTTTATTTCACTTTCGCCGTTTTTAAACCACCACGATACATCGTTCTTAGGACTATCAATCAGCTCTACAAAATCATGCTCTGGTTTGCTACTACTTGGGTTTATGTAGTTTGGCCTCAAAATTGATTTATTATAGACGACTTCTTTGTACTTGCTGTTATAGCTGATAAACAACGGCACATTCCAAACATAACGCTGAATTTCTCTTTGCTCCTCAACCTCTGCTATCACTTGGTTTTTATAATTTTCTTTAGCTTTATTTATTTCATCTATAAAAAGCTGATTGTTCTCTTGGCTTAATACTATCTTTTGAGCCTCGTTATAATCGGTAATTTTCAATACATTTTCAAACAATTTATAAATTGCAGTTTTTATTCTCCCGCTTGAATCCGCTGGAGCAAAAGGGGCGCAAACTGAACGAACAAAAAGATCAAAGCGATATTGCAATTCCTTTTCTGTGATGTCAATTTTAAGACCGTTCTCGTGTTCAACAACCTGAACCTTATCAAGCCTTTCAATTTTGCCGTCAACCATTATTTCGTTTACAAGTTTTGTTGGCTTCAAATCAATTTTTTCATAAAGCTTATCTTTTTGAGCAACATCAAAAAATATTTTTGAGAATTGCCCAGTCAATCGGGTTTTTTCTCTTTGTCGTTTAAGATAAACGGAGTCGAGATCCATATTCTTGTATAAATCAGTATTTCGCTTGGCTTCATAGAGCGTAATATAGTCTTTGGCCATATCTTCTGCAATCTCAACATCTGATAAGTTTGTAAAAACATAGCCTTTATTTAGAGCATCATTCGAGTAATGCTTAAATTCTGGCATACGCATAATTCTACCAATAGTTTGAATTGAGAAGATGATGCTTTTCCAATCTCTAAACAAAACCAATATTGAGGCCCTTGGACAATCCCAACCTATTGCAATTGCTTGTTTGAAAATTAAAACCTCTGTTTCATTGTCTGGTTTCTCAATATTTTCAAGATTTATTTTGCTGTCTTTTTCCGACAGATAAATTGCAAGCTTTCTGTTGTCAGTAGTAATACCAAATTTATCCTTGAGAACTTTGATAATATCATCTTTGCGATCGATAACACCTTGTTTGTTGTCTGGTAATTGAATGAGTAACAACGGATTAATATTTGACCCATTTTCCTTGTACGCACTAAGTAATTCTTTTTGTTTTTTGAGAGCACATTCAATGACAAAATCATCAGTGCTTTTCTTGCTCACTTTATTCTGATCGATTTCAGGATTGATCGAAATTTCGGTTTTAATCATTCCCTCTTCTTTTACATCCTCAAAATCAACATTAACAATTCCAGAAGTATCTTTAATTTGCGGAGTGGCAGAGACTTCAATTGTTACTTTTGGATTGATTGCTTCAATAACTTCTCTTGATTTGTCAGCACTAGCCGTATGATGGCTTTCATCAATAATCAAGATTATTTCCCTGCCACCTTCGGCAGTATTGGCAACAATATTTGAAAGATTGTTGTCTTGCTCATTCTCTCTGATATAGATATTTCCCGTCTTGTTTATGCTTTGCCAGTTAAAGAAAAGAATCTCGTTTTCAGCAATTTCTTTGTCCTGTAAATCTTCAAAACTTGAACATTGTAAAACTCTGGAATCCTTATAATACTCTTCAAGTTTTTCCTTGCTTTGATCGTGCAATTTATTTACCGATATCCAAATAAAAGACAGTTTTTTATTATCAAATCTCTGTGTTACCAGCCTTTTTAAGAATTCAGCGACCATCAATGTTTTACCTGATCCAGTTGGAGCTTTGAATACACAAATTTTGCTGTCGGAATAGCCCAAAAGTTCATTGGTTTCATTTTTGAGCTTTTCAATGGCTACTTCCTGATATCTTTTTAATTCAATCATTTGAAAATCCTCCTATAAACATGGAGTATCACTTCTGGAATAGGGCACAATTTTATTCTGTCTCTTAGCTCTTTAAATTCAAAACTCGGCACACTCTCATCAAGTGAAAAAACATAAACATTGAATTTGCCTTTTATATTCTTGGCCTCTGCAATAAAATCATTTATTGCATCATCATCAAATATAATCCCAATATTTAGCTTGTTGTTTCTAAAGATTTTATAAGTCTTTTTTTCTGTTACCGACTCAAAGGCATTTTCTTTAACACAAAGCATCTCTGTAGACTTGCTTACAATTCTTTTTTTATTCTCATCTGTGTGAATTGCGTCAACAAAATCTGTTTGAAAATACTTCAAGCTACTCTTTATACCTGTGATTTCAGAATATTTTTTATTCCCCTCTATTACAGCCTTCATTCTTGGAAAACATACATCCTCAGCTATGCCATTCTCATTATTAGTACATAAAATATAGTTTCTACTACCTCCGTCTTCTTTGTTGAGAAGTAATACTGCATGACCTGTAGTACCCGAACCCGCAAAGAAATCTAAAACAGTTGCATTTTTACGATTAGATAGAATTGGATAAATGCAATCATACACTGTATAGATTGATTTTGGAAAATCAAAACTACTATTTGGGACCAAAGCATTGACCAGTTTAGTACCGTATTCTGAAGCATCATAATTCGGACTTTGCCAAACAGTTCTAACAGTTCCATAATTTTTCCCGATCTCAATCTCAATTCTGTCCTTATTTTTTTTGACCTTCAAGAAATTTTTGATCGATTCAACACTTTGTTTGGCGTATCGCCATTTTCTTTCCACTCCCTGTATATCGATTGGATATACATAATACAGGCCGTCTTTTTTATCTGTCTGCCGAGTTGGGTGGAAGTCATTGCTAGCAACATCACCAAAACCAATAATTTGATTACCATCAGTTATAATAGGGTAAAAGCAGTTACGAGCATCACTTCGCAAAGATTCATTGCCCCAATTCCTTAAATTACTCCAATAGATTTCTTCATCCTTTAACTTTCTATCACCAATAATCTTCTGGCCTTTCGGAATCACAAAGAATGCAAATTCATTGATATACGAAAAGTTTTTTCCTTGTACTCCTTTAGGATTGTGAACAATTGTTACCAAATGAGTTTCATAATCAAAAAATATTTCCTCAAGCAGGCACCCCAACCGCCACATCTCATTTTCGTCTATCGCACATATTAGCACACCATCTTTCTTGAGAAGATTTTTGGCAAGCTTTAGCCTTTTTTCCATAAAGTTAAGCCATTTACTGTGCCTATATGCATCATCCTTTTCAACAAAGTTGTTATTATATTTCCAATTTTTAGCACCGGTGTTGTAAGGGGGATCGATATAAATGACATCAATTGCTTTTTTGTGAGTAAAATTCAATACGGCTAATGAGTGGTAGTTATCACCCTCAATCATTATATTGTACTCAGAGTTATCATTTTCTATAGACTTATCTGCAATCTCTCGAAGCACTGGAAATTTTCCTTCTTGCTTGCCGAATTTCTCTTTTACTTGCGACCCATCCCAATTTATATAATAGTCAAAAATTTCCTTCGTTTTATCTGTTTCCCAAACTAAACCATAAGTCTTTTGCTTTCTAAGGACTTCAATTTCATCAATTAACTGTTGCTGTGTCCAATTGTCATAGTTTATTTTTTTTGGCATAACTTCACCTTATTAAATCATCAACTTTAACTTTTAATGCTTTTGCTATCTTTGACAAGGTTTCAATGGTCGGATTTTTATTAACACCAGATTCAATCTTAATGACTGTATTATAAGTAACATCTGCAAGTTTTGAGAGTCTATCTTGAGATATCCCCAAGTCGCCTCTATACTTTTTAATATTTTCAGCAATGTTTATAGTATTTGATTTCATAGCAATATATTACTATAATTAAAGTAATAGTACATACCTTCCTGTCGCTTACATATAGTTTAATGCAATTTAATAATTCTTGCAAATCCAAGGGAGCAAGTGCGCGCGCACGGGACGGGTGGGGCAAGCGCATACAATTTTTTAATCCTTTTTTCGCCCCCTTTTTTTCTTCCCCCTCGTTCCTTTGCAGGCGGGCCCCAGCACCAGAGCGAAGCTCGGTGCGGGACAGGCAAAAAGAGGCCCCACTTCGCTAAAGCTACGAGGGGTAAAAACGGGTGTGGGGAGGGAAACTTTTTGCCAACGCCTGCGTCCGCCAAAGGCGGACAATTTGGGTGGGGGGGGGGGCATTAGTACATTGGCATCATTGCGAACTTTTTTGCTCAAAAAAAGTTCGCACTTCGTTCAGTAAATTCGACCAGTTGAAACTTTGTTGAATTTTAATATTTTCTGGAGCTTCGCTCCGACCGCCAGAGGCGGTCGTCGCTTGCTTAATTTCTCCCTTGTAGCCCAATAAAATGGAGTATTCCGCTTTCCAGTCCCATGTTGCCTTTTTGTTGAAAAGTTGATGGTTCGTAGGGGCGGACAGCCCTAAAGCAAAAGTATGACGAAGTATGAGTATTATATAGTATATACTTTTGCTTCCCGATTTTTTTCACCTCGCCAAAGGCGAGAAAGCAAGTTTTCCAAATCGCCCCATATGGGTGGGGCGATTACCCCGCGCTTTAGGCCAAAAGCAAAAAAATAAAGCATAAACAATGAGGAGGGCGAAATGAGAACTAAATATTTTCTTTATGCAAGGAAGTCAACCGAAGACGAAGAAAGACAAATCATGTCTATTGAAGCCCAGCTTGTGGAGTTGGAGGAGTTTGCCAAACGAGAAAATATTGAAATTGTGGAAAAGTTTATTGAAAGTAAAAGCGCAAAGAAGCCCGGGCGAGAAATTTTTAATAAAATGATGAGTAAAGTATATACCACTAAAGAACCTGTCGGCATTTTAGCTTGGCACCCGGATCGTCTCGCCCGCAACAGTATCGATGGCGGACAAATAATATACTGCATCGACACCGAAAAGATCGCTTCTTTGCGCTTTCCTACATTTTGGTTTGAGCCAACTCCACAAGGGCTCTTTATGCTTCAAGTTGCTTTTGGCCAATCCAAATATTACTCGGACAATTTGTCCGAGAATGTAAAGCGCGGGATAAGACAAAAACTCAGGCGAGGCGAATGGTGTACACTCGCACCGTTTGGATATGTTAATAATCCTAAAACTCGAAATATTGAGCCAGAAGAAACTAAGTCCAGAATTATCGCGAAAGTATTTGAGGAGTTTGCAAGCGGAAACTACAACTTGCGAACTATTGCTGAACGCCTGAGTTTTTGGGGCTTGGTGAGCAAGACCGGAAAACTGCTTTGCAAGGCTTCAATTATGCGAATTTTGACAAGCAAGGCGTATCTCGGCATTATTGAACACAACGGAGAATGTTTTGAAGGCAGTTTTCCGGCAATTGTTTCCAAAGCGACTTTTGATAAAGTTCAAGAGGTTTTGAAATTGCGAGCAAGGCCGAGACACAGCAAGAAAAGTCATGGCTTTCCTTTTGTCGGACTTTTCCGCTGTGGCGAGTGCGGGGCAATGATAACGGCTCAATATGCCAAAAAAACATATAGATATTACAGATGCACTAAACGACTTGGCCATTGCTCGCAAAGTTATCTTTCAGAACTACAACTCGCAGAACAGTTAAAACAAGAACTATCAAAAGTCGCATTATGCGAGGACTGGAAAGAAAAGATGATAGCTCAAGTTGAGATTTGGGAAAAAGAAGCCAAATCGTCCTCGCATATTTTCGTCCAAAATCTGGAAGGAAAAATCAAAACTTCTGATGAGAAACTGGATAAACTCATCAACGCTTTTCTTGATGGAGACATTGAAAAAGACACTTATCTCAAAAAGAAAGAGGAGTTAATCGAAACAAAAAAAGACCTCTGCGGGCAAAAGTCAGATTTTGGGCGAAAAGGAAACAATTGGATCGAACCACTCAAAGAGTGGATATTTTCCGCTCACCAAGCAGAAAAACTTGCATTTTCTAACGATTTGCATGAAATGAAATCGTTTGTGAAAAAAATCGGAACGAACCATCAACTTTTCAACAAAAAGGCAACATGGGACTGGAAAGCGGAATACTCCATTTTATTGGGCTACAAGGGAGAAATTAAGCAAGCGACGACCGCCTCTGGCGGTCGGAGCGAAGCTCCAGAAAATATTAAAATTCAACAAAGTTTCAACTGGTCGGGGAGACAGGATTCGAACCTGCGACCTCATCGTCCCAAACGACGCGCGCTACCAGGCTGCGCCACTCCCCGATAAACTAATTTTCAATTTCTAATTTCTAATTTTAAATCAATGGTTAAATTTATTAATTTTCAAACTTTAAAATAGATATTTCTTTTCTTATTTTATTATCCTTTAAAAACCACTTAAAATCAAGGTAGATTAAAGATAAATAATCCGGGTGTGATTTGCTCAAAGGGATATTTTTTAAGCCACTTGTAGACATCGGTTTGAAAATAAGTCGCCGAAACCACTACCGGACCTTTCACATTTTGCATAGCAGGCGTTAATGGCTCAAAATTAATACCAGAATAGTTTAAAGCAGAATCGCCATCCCAAGGATAAACAAGATAAATTTTCTCTATTTTGTTCTCATCAAGATAAATTTTGAGCCGATAAATATCTTGTCCCCAATCCAAATTAGAATCGGCCAAAATTTTATATCCACCTTTCGGTCCACTAACAAATTCATTAAAATAAGCCAAATAATTTGGAAAAGAAACTAAGGCACTAATTAAATACCATACGATAGAAATAACAATAATAATTTTAAGCCAGATTAATTTTGTAAATTCTAAAATATTAGTTGATTTTGCAATAAAAACAAATAGAAAAGGAAAAATTGGTAGAATATGCCGAATGCCTAAATCCGCTTTTGAAATCATGGCAAAAACTAAATAAATGATTGGCGGGATAATCAAAAGATACTCGTCAAAAAGGTCTTTAGAATGGATTTTTTTGAAATATATTATTGTTAGAATTAACAAGATAAATATTGGAATGGGAGTTTTAAATAATATCGTAATTGGAAAATAATACCACCAACCAACATTGGAATTTTGCCCCAAAAGAAAAGAACCATGACCACCAAGAGCATGTTGTAAAACAAAAGAAATACCTTTATAATAATTCGCTAGAAAATTTAAAGAAAAACCATAGGTTGCCCAAATCACCATAAGAGAAATAATCAGAACCCCCACATATCCCAAAATGATTTTGCCGTATTCTTTTTTTTCTTGAAATAATTTAACCACCGCCAAGATAAATAAAATAATAAATAATATTATGGCAGTATATTTTGAAGCCATAGCTAAACCACTAAATAATCCGGTCAAAAGTAAATTCTGCCAATTTTTTTGCTTTAGGAACTTACCCCAAAAGTAAGTGGCAATAAAAATAAATAAAGTCAAACCCAGATCGGTATTAATTAAATGACCGTGAGCTAGAAAGTTGGGAAAAAATAAAATTAAAAAAGCTGAAAGAATTCCAGCCTTAACACCGTATAATTTTTTGGCCCAAAAATAGCCCGCATAGCCCAAAATCAAAGTTAAAAAAATAAAAGGCAATCTCCCCCAAAATAAAAGTTTAGCGGGATTATTACCTAGCAAATAAAAAAACTGTTCTCCTAATACTCTGGCCTCTTGCCAAGAGTCATAATAAAAATTCCCCGACTTTAACCAAAGATCGCCTAAAGAAATATTAAGATTTTGAAAAAAAAGTAAAGGTAAAGCCGATAACTCTTTTAGAAGTGGCGGATGTTCGGGATCAAGCCGAAAATCATTTTGGGTTAAATAAGTGTAACCGGAAAATAAATGAATAGCTTCATCGGTTGTCTGTGAATCGGAAAGCCCGGAAAATATCATTAGCAAAAAACTAGCGGTAAAAATAACAACAAGAATTATTTTGAAAATAAAATTTTTCTCTACTTTCATAGAAATTTAGTTCGCTACCACTTTTTTTTCAGTCACATAAAATGTCATATATTTTCCTAACATAAAACGAGTTTGGGCATCAATCGCCGGAAAGGAACTTAGTAGTATCGCTGTAAAAGGAATTAATATCCATTGATAAATCATACTCAAAAATCTATGACGACGATAACCCGCAGGCATCGGCGGTAAAAGAAGAAAAGAAATTGTCATTGAAGTTAAAAGACCTATCCACGTTAGCCCTAATAAAATTCTGATCACTATTGGTAAATTTTGGGCTAGAACAGTATCTTGAAAACCTGGTCCAAAAAGCAGAGGTAACCATGCGATAACAGCAATATAAATGGAAGAAGTAGCCAAAGAATAATTAGCTTCAAATAAACGATAGTTCTTCACTAAACGATCAGAAAGCGGAATTTTTTTGGCTTTTAAAGATTCCGTCACAACATAGGGAAAATGTTCCACACCATAATACCATCGTTTTTTTTGGAGATATTGATTTCTAAAAGTTTGCCAGAAACTACCAGAAAGAACCGCGTCCATATAAACCGGAATAAATAAAGGCACAACTTCGTGGTCGCCTTCAAAGCGAAAATAGGCTCGCCAAAATTGACGCGAGTCTTCATTGACAACTGATGTGTCCCAAAAATCAATTTCCACCAAAGTTTTAAGACTCATTGCATGGGTTGAGAAATTTATTAGTCGCCACGGTCTGGTTGCTTCAATTAATTGCCAAAAAGAATTGCCAAAAGCAATAATCCGCGAAAAACCCGGCGCTTGCCAAATGTTATTTGAATACAATGGTATTGGCTGGAAACTCCTGTGTTCCCTATTAGGATTAGTAATATATTTATAAGCCAAACACGACAGGTATTTTCTATGCAAACGCGAATCTGCATCGCAAGTAGTAACAATAACATCTTCAAGGGGAATATTTTTACTTTCAATAAATTTTTGCAAAGCCTTAGCCGCCCATTTCACATTGGCGCCTTTGGCTTTTACTTCGCCCGAAATATCAGGATGAACTGTGACTAAAAAGTCAAAAAACTTGTGACCAAATTTTGTTTTTAAAATTTCGGCATTTAACTTTGCTCTCTGGAAATCTCTTTTTTCTGTCGCTAAAACAACAATAATTCTATTTTGGGGGAAATCAGATTCCAAAAGAGCCTCAAAGGACGGTACCAAAATATCAATCTCTTCTTTGTAAGTAGCAAAAATAACCGCCTGATAAATTTGGCGATAATCTAAATTAAGATTATCTTTAGGCGCATTTTGACACTTTTCTTGCCAGTCAACTATTAAATCATGTCTTAAATTACGATAACCTGAAATTAAATGATAACCCATCAAAATTGATTTGTAGAGCCAATACAAATCAAAAGTAATCACAAAAGTCGCTACCGCCGCCGGCCAAAAAAAGGAAAAGATAATCGGCAAAGTCAGCGCCATCCAAGTAACCGCGCCGGGAACAATTTCTAAAAATCGTGTTAATTTTCTTTTTTTCATAAATTAAAAAATCATCATTAGGAAACGGATAAGGACTAACATTAAAACTTGAACAAAAAGTCCGACTGAAATAAGAAAGTAACTAGCTATTTTTTCTCTTTCCCACAAAAAATTTCCAAGCAGTAAATTTAAAAATATTAAACCAGAAGCAAAAATAAATGGTACAAAGTTAACTTTAATTTTTGAAAGGAAAATATACCACAAAAAGCCATTCAAAGTCAATGATAAAACGATAATTATTATGACTGACCACGACTTCCAAAAAGAATTAAAAATAAAATCTTTAATTACTCCTTTAAAAATAAGATAAATCTTTTTCATATTTTCTTGAGAAAATTCCGCGACAAGCGGAAGCTTGGCCATAATTTATTGGAGCCGAAGGGCGGATTTGAACCGCCGACCTTCATTTTACGAAAATGTTGCTCTACCACTGAGCTACTTCGGCCTAAGCGGGTAACGGGAATCGAACCCGTATCTCGTCCTTGGGAAGGACGCATTCTACCACTAAATCATACCCGCAACTTGCTTTAATTCTAGCAAATTTTCCCTTAAATTAAAAGTTAAAATAGCAATTTTTTTCTTAATTTATATGAATTACAATGTTTTAATAAACCAAGATAAGAAGGTAGATTTTTGTTGTTTATATTTTTAAACATTCTTTTTTTAGTTTTGGTTCGTAAAACACAACAATGTGGCCGGACCACATATCCCAAGAAATCAATTCCTTGATTTAATTTTCGTATATTAACTTTGTTTTCATGCAATTTAAGCTTGAGCTTGGATTGCAAAAATAATTCTATTTTCCCAATTAATTCTTGCAAATAAATTTGATTGTTTGCCAAAATAATAAAATCATCGCAATACCGAAGATAATACTTAATTTTTAATTCATGCTTAACAAATCGATCAAACTCATCCATATAAACATTGGCAAAAAGTTGAGAAGTTAGATTGCCAATCGGTATTCGTCTCTCTCTCTCTCTCTCTCTCGAATAGCTTCAGCTGGATACCATGGTTATTGTTCGACTTTACGGAGAACTTCTCGACACAGCTCGAAGAATAAGATTTGATAATCTCCTCCAAGAGCCCCAAGGTATCCGGATCAGTGATCTTCTTTTTTAAGATTTTCAATAAAATTTTATGGTCAACAGAATCAAAAAACTTTTTGACATCGCATTTCAATGCGTAGCAAGGGGCTTTATTATTTTTGCTTACTTTTCTAGTAAAATTTTCAAGCCGAGCAACAGCTTTATGCGTACCTTTTTCTAAACGGCAAGAATAAGAATCGTAAATAAAACCTTGATCAAACATAGGATAAAGTATTCTATAAACCGCACAATGAAGCAAGCGATCCCAAACTGTCGCCTTGTGAATCGCTCTGGCTTTAGGATCATTAATATTGAACCGTTGATAACTTCCATGCTTATATGTAAAATTAATAAGGTCGTGATTTAGTAATGAAATATTTTGAAGAAGCTGTTGAGCAAAAACGCGCACGTCAATCTTTTTCTTTTTATTAATAATAAATTCTTCCCAAGCAGATAGTAGGTTTTCAATAGATATAATCTTAGGATAAAGATGAGAAATAATTTTCACAAGCACTCCCAATCTAATTTTCCGCCAGTCATAGAACACTTAAAAAATGCTTATAAACGATGGATTTTAGTAGAACGTAATCTGCCAAAATGCGAGCGTTTTGGATTAGGTCAAAAGATTGATTTATTATTTACCGATCTTCTAGATACTTTGCAAAAGGCATCATTCTCACCCATTGATACCAAGATATCTTTACTTAGCCAATCTCTGTCCACCATCGATTCGCTTAGATTTTTTATTCAACTTTGCTGGGAGTTAAAACTCATACCTTCCAAGCAATTCACTCTAATTGGTCAGGAAATAGAAGATATTGGCAAAATGGTAGGTGACTGGCGAAAAGGATTAATATCAAAAACTTCCACAAAAGTGGAAGAAAAGAAATGAGTCGCGAGAGACGACTTGATTGCCAGCGTTCCACTCATTCGGATTCGTAATCGAATTAGCGTTAACGTTCCAGTTGCCGTAGTTCGAATTCCAGTTGCAGTTGACCGCCCAGATAATGTACCATCTATCTCCCATAATCACTGCGCGCAAAAATATATTGCCCCGCTGTATTTTATTTGAGACCTCAAAGTCTCCTGACAGATAGCACCGATTCTTTTCATTTTTTTAAGATTTTCACATTCGCTCTTGCTCAAGGCATACCAAAAGCAACTCTGAAATGTAAAGACCTGGAATCACGGCCAAAAGCCGTAGCCATTGCGCTTCATGATTCCTTATTTATTTTAACATAAAAAAATGGGCTCTCCTATTACTCCTTGCAGAGTTTCGGAAAGCCCATGTGAATTGACCCCGCCAAAGGCGGAGGAGAAACAAAGATTCATAGGACCATGACACAGAGTCAAAGTTCCTAAGAGCCAGAAGAATCGCGAGAGACGACGCGAGAGCCAGCGTCCCACTCACGCGGAGCCGTAACCGAATCAGCGCTAACGCCCCAGCAGCCGTAGTCCGAAACCCAGCCGCAGTAGACCGCCCAGAGGACGCCATCACTGGACCGGATGTAGAAAATGTTGGCATAGCCATTGACAAGAAGGTTACCCTTCTGTCCATGGCCCTGAGCCTTCATTATCTCGAACATCTGGCCAAGGGTGGTTTCAATAATCTCTTCACCACCAAGTTCGGCAATGATCGGGCTGTCTACGGAAGCTTTCTTAAGCTGATGTATTCGAAGAGTAGCTTCAGCTACCTCGCCTTCCGCTCTGCATTGATCGGTGCCAAAAAACGCTCGTTTAAAGCTATCGCCCAGATAACCGATCTTGACGCCCTCGACCTCACCCACCTTGAAGTGGTCTTTGGCCAAGAACTCCTTTATTGCTAGAGGTTTGACTTCTTCGACGAATCTAAGCAGACTGGATGTGACCTTTTGAATTTCTGGCCACGGATTCTCCTTGCGAAGAAACCTTTTCGCGGCCCCATCCCATTCTGGGTCGACCAACTTTTCAAGAAAGTCATAGGCAGTTCCATAATGTCTCCTTGGAAGTGCCACGAGCTTCTCCATAATACCGAGCATGTCTCTAGCCATGGTCAGTTGTTCTCCTTGCACACCTGCCATAAAGGTCAGGGATTTGCGTGCTATTTGCTCCTTAGAGCTTGCCTAATCAGGATAAAATGACCAATTTCCTGACCAGATAAGCTCCAAGGAATATTTTTAAGATACCCTAAGTCTAACAATAAATTATAGCATAAATATACCAAAAAATCAAGCCCCACGCGGCTCTACAATAAATACAGTGGTAGTTTTTACCAGAGATAAACCTAGACAAAAA